>SVQF01000003.1 GCA_015065445.1 Oscillospiraceae bacterium
ACAAACGGAATTGTTACGCCCGTTAGCCGAAGAATAGCCGTAATACCGAAAATGTTGAGTGCACACTGGAAAAGCAGCATAGTCGCACTTGCAACTGCAGCGATTGCATACGCACTTGAGCGAGCCGCAACCGAGTTTACAAGAGCCGAAATGGCGATTGCAACAAACGACATTACAAGCATAATGCCAAACAAAAATCCCCATTCTTCACAGATTACGCCGAATATACTGTCCGATATGGGTGCGTACACGTAACGCACGTATCCGTTGCCAATACCAACGCCGAAGAGTCCGCCGCTCGCAATACCCACAAGCACCCTTGTCTGCTGCATACCCTGGTCAAATGGGTAGTCCCACACGTGACGGTACACGGCAAAACGCTTCATAACATACGATTTGTACTTGAGTACGATAGTTCCGCCCATCACTGCCGACGCAATTGCGAGTCCGACCGTTTTTATGTCGCCCGAATTCATAAATGCGATGACCAGAAACGTTATGAAGAAAATCAGTGCAGTACCAAAATCCTTAATTACAATAAGCGAGCCTACGCAGATAAGCGAATACACGATGTAGGCGATAATATTTTTGGAGGTCTGGATTTTTTCAAGAGTAGCGGCACCCACAAAAATGAATGCAATTTTTACAAATTCAGAGGGCTGAAACGTCGCACCGCCGATAGTTATCCAGTTTCTTGCACCGTTTGTGGCACGGGCAATAACCATATTGAGTATAAGAAGTGCGATTGAAAGACCCGCAACAACCCAGCGTATTTTCATACAGAAGTCAACGTGACCCATAAGAAATACTATAAAGGTGAACGCAAGCACGCCTGCAAGCACCATAAAATACTGCTTGAACGCCGACTCGGGCTGTACGCTGCCGATTGTAACAAGCCCCACGCCCGATAGGAAAAATGCAATCAGTTCGAGTTCAAAATTTCGTCTGTGAAATGCGGTATAAAAGAATAGTACGTACACCCATTCGGTTGCAACAAGGCAGAGCAGGGCAAGCATTGCCTTCATCTCGAACTTTTCGCCGCACGACGCTGCAATATAGCCCGTTCCTATCTGGAACACAGAAAGCACAAACAGAATAAAGAAGTTGTGTACAGGCTTGATTTTAGGTGATTTTTTAACTTTTGAAGCCATAACTACCTCCTTATTTATCGTAGAATATAAACACCTTGTCGCCGAAGGTGAGCATATCCTCGTCAAAAATCAAAAGCGGCTGATTGATGTATCTTCCGTTTAGTTTTGTGCCGTTGTGACTGTCGAGGTCGCTGATTGCCCAGCCTCTCGAAGTCCGATGAATTCTTGCGTGATGAACGCTAACGGTCTGCGACCTTATCTGAATATCGCAGTCGTCGCCCCTGCCAATCAGCACGTCCTCTTTTTTGAGATAAATCGGACGTTTTGTGTTAATATCAACAAGTACGCCGTATGCAACGGTATGCGGTGTCACAACCTGCGAACGAATCTGCTGTTTGCTCTGCTGCGAAAGTGCCTCATCGCACGCAAATTCAAGCGTTACAGAGCCGATAGAAATAATGTCGCCGTTTTCTATTACGGCAGAACCTTCAATCTTCTGACCGTTTACCATTATTCCGATGGTGCGTTCGGAAGTGTCTGTTATAATCCAGTCCCTGCGTTTTTTTGCAATAACTGCGTGAAAACGTGAAACAGATGCGTACGGCAGCACAATATCGTTTGACTTGCTTTTGCCGATGGATGTTTCCCAGTGGTCAATATCGGTGACGGTGCCGTCCTGCTGATTAATCAGCTGTGCGAGTCTGTGCAGACGAGGTCTGTTTCTAAACAGTGATACAATGCACGTCAGCAGAATAAACACTGCCACGGTCGGTGCAATATAACGCATTACAGAAATAATATATTCCATACCCATTTCTCCATTAATTTTTCTTTTAATATACTAATATTTACCGCAAAAAAAGTCAAGAGTATTGAAATCATTTAAGATTTTATATATAATTGATATAACCATATTTTTGGAGGAACTCATATGTCAGTTACAAAATCTCTGTTCGGAAAACTGAACGAAGAAGAAATCTTTTTTTACACAATTACAAACAAAAGCGGTGCGTCGGTAACGCTGCAGACTCTCGGTGCAGGCGTACATTCAATCTGTGTACCCGACAAAAACGGTGCTCTTGCAGACGTTGTTCTGGGCTTTGACAATCCCGGGGATTACGTAAATCCCGATTACGGTTATCAGGGACTTACTGTCGGCAGATGGGCAAACCGCATCCGTGACGGCAAGTTTACCTTTGAAGGAAAAGAGTATACCGCTTTGCAAAATCAGGGCACATGGACCCTGCACGGCGGCGGTCGGTTCAGTTTTACAACGTGGGAAGCTGAGGTGAACGGCGAAAACTCTGTGATTTTCAGTCGCTTTTCACCCGACGGCGAGGATGGATTTCCGGGCAATATGACCTTTAAGGTTATATATACTTTTACTGACGATAACACGCTCAGAATAGACTACTGCATTACGTCCGATAAAAACACCGTTGCAAACCCGACAAACCACACGTATTTTAACCTTTCGGGTAACGACGGCGAAACTGTAGAAAACCACTGGCTTATGATTAACGCCGACTATTTTACCGAGACGGACTCATCGCAGCTTGCCACGGGTGAACTCGGCGAGGTAAAAGGCACGATGATGGACTTTACAACGCTTCATAAAATCGGCGACAATATTGACGTTCCGTTCAGAGCGTGCATCGGCGACGTGGGTTACGACAACAACTACTGTCTCAGAAACACCGAGGGCAGATTTGAACTTGCCGCAGTGCTTGAACACAGAGAAAGCGGCAGAAAAATGGAGGTGTACACCGACCTCCCCGGTATTCAGCTTTACTGCGGAGGATGGCTCAGCAGGAACAACACCGTCGGCAAGGGCACAAGCCTTGTGACTTATCGCAGGGGCGTTGCACTCGAAACGCAGTTTTATCCTGACGCACTCAATATTGCCGACTTCCCGCTGTGGACTGTCAAGGCGGACGAGCCGTTTAAAACAACAACAGAATTCAGATTTTCAACATTATGAGAACCAACCACATTTCCCTTGAAAAAATAAAAATCAGCGACCCGTTCTGGAACGGCGTTCAGGAACTTGTACGCCGTGAGGTCATACCCTATCAGTATGAGGCGCTGCACGACAGAATTGAAGGTGCCGAAAAGAGTTACTGCATAGAAAACTTTGTTAAAGCGGGCAGGGTTGCAGCGGCTCTTAAAAGAGGGGATACCGTTCCCGTATATCCCGTTGACAAGTGGCAGTATACAGATGATAACTGCGACAAAAACGCTTTTCACGGCTGGGTGTTTCAGGACAGCGACGTTTACAAATGGCTTGAGGCTGTGGGTTACAGCCTTATTAATCACCCCGATTCAGAACTTGAACGCAAGGCTAAAGAGGTAGTCGGTATTATCTGTGCGGCACAGCTCGAAAACGGGTATCTCGATACGCTTTACATAATCAACGACCGCAGCAAAGTGTTTACGAATCTGCGTGATTTTCATGAGCTTTACTGCTTTGGTCATCTTGCCGAGGGTGCGGTCAGCTTTTATCACGCAACGGGTGACAGGCGGCTGCTTGACGCTGCTCTGCGGTTTGCCGATTTGATTTGTTCAACCTTCGGCGAGGGCAAAAAGCGTGGTTACGGCGGACACGAAATTGCCGAAATGGCACTCGTTAAGCTGTATGAGGAAACGGGCGAAAAGCGTTATCTTGAAACGGCAGCGTTTTTTGTTAACGAACGTGGACAAAAGCCGTACTGGTTTGACACGGAACACGGCGTAGTTTCAAAGGGCGAAGCGTATCACTACAATCAGGCACACCGCCCCGTAAGACAGCAGGACGAGGCGGTAGGTCACGCAGTGAGGGGCGTGTACCTTTACAGCGGTATGGCGGATATTTTAAGATATTCGGACGATGCAGAACTTTATACGGCGTGTAAAAATATCTGGGAAAATATAGAAAATAAAAAACTATATATTACAGGCGGTATAGGAGCGACGGTTGACGGCGAGGCGTTTTCGTTCAATTACGATTTGCCAAACGACCTTGCTTACAGCGAAACCTGTGCAGCAATCGGACTTGTTTTCTTTGCACGCAGAATGGCTGAACTTTCGCCTGACTCAAGATACGGAAACGTTGCCGAAAGGGCTATTTACAACACCGTGCTTTCGGGTATGAGCGAGGACGGAAAAAGTTTCTTTTACGTTAATCCGCTCGAGGTAAACCCCGAGGCGTCGCACAAAGACAGCCGCAAAAGGCATATCAAATCCGTACGTCAGAAGTGGTTTGCGTGTGCGTGCTGCCCGCCAAACCTTGCAAGGCTTATTTCGTCAATCGGCGAGTATGCTTACAGCGAAAACGAAAGCACCGTTTTTGTGCATCAGTACGTCGGTTCAGAAGTGCAAACTGACAATGCAGACTTTTCGGTTAAATCCGACTATGCTGCAAGCGGCAGAGTAAGTTTTGACATTTCGGCAAAACGCCCGTTCGCCCTTGCACTTCGTATTCCCGAATGGTGCGGCGAGTACAGCATTTCGCAGCCGTTCACCTTAAAAGACGGCTATGCGTATATTGAAATAACCGACTGCACGACCGTTACCGCCGAGTTTAAAACCGAGGCGAAAATTATCAGATGTTCTAACAGAGTGCGTGCCAACATCGGCAAAGCGGCGGTTACAAAAGGACCGTTCGTCTACTGTGCCGAAAGTGCGGATAACGGCGAAAATCTGCAGATGCTCGTGCTTGATTCAGACACCGAATTTGTGCAGGACGGCGAATTCCTTATAGCAGACGGCTGGCGTGAAACACCGCAGAACAGACTTTACAGCGATTACTGCGAGGCGGACAGAACGCCCTGCAAAATAAAACTTCACCCCTATTACCGCTGGGGCAACAGGGGCGAAAACGAGATGACAGTTTATTTAAGAACAGATTGAACGTTTGAAATTCAAAACTGATTTATAAACTAAAAAGAAGGAGCAATTGCTCCTTCTTTTTATTCTGCTGCTTCTGCCGCAGCCTTTGCTTTAGCCTCTTCCTCTTCTTCAAGTTTGCGGTAAGCAACCTTGCCAACAAGGGTTTTAGGAAGTTCGGTGCGGAATTCAATCTCTCTCGGCATTGCGTATCTTGAAATCTCTTGCTTGCAGTGTTCAAGGATTTCGTCCTTAATCTTATCGCTTGGTTCAACGCCCGGGCGAAGGACTACAAATGCCTTAACTTTGTGCATTTTATAAGGGTCGGGAATACCGATTGCACAGGAAAGAAGTACGTCGGGGTGTGCGTCAATGGTGTTTTCAACCTGCGACGGATATACGTTAACGCCCGATACGATTATGAGTCTCTTAAGTCTTTGCTTGTAGTAGATGAAGCCGTCCTCGTCCATAGTGCCGAGGTCGCCCGTATGCAGCCATACGTTGCCGTCTGAGTGTGTACGCAAGGTTGATGCGGTTTCGCTCCTGTTGTTTAGGTAGCCCTTCATAACCGTAGGACCTGAGATACAGATTTCACCCTCTGTGCCGTAGGGGAGTTCCTTATCGGTGTTCGGGTCAACAATCTGATAGTAGATGTCGGGGAAAGGAATACCGATACTGCCCTCACGGAAGAAGTCGTGCGGAGTAAGGCAGGATGCGGTTACGCACTCTGTTGTGCCGTAGCCCTCACGAATCTGAACTTTTGCATTGTGTTCTTTAAGGAAGGCGTCAACCTTCTTTTTAAGCTCAATAGAAAGCGAGTCGCCGCCGCAGAAAACACCCTTGAGGAACGAGAGGTCAACGCCGTCGAAACCGTCGCTTCTGAGAAGTGCCTCAAACAGAGTAGGCACGCCGACTATAACGTTTGGCTTATATTTTTTAACATCCTTAGCATATGTTTTGATTGTGAACTGAGGAATGAGAATGCAGGTTGCACAGTTAACGAGTGCGGTGTGAATACCTACACCGAGACCGAAGCCGTGGAACAACGGCATTACCGAGAACATACGAAGCCCCGTCATTGTAAAGCCTGCACCTGCGGCAACTTCGTAACCGAGTGCGTTCATATTGAGGTTGGTAAGTTCAATACCTTTTGAAGTACCCGTTGTACCGCCCGAGAAAAGAATAATAGCAGTATCCTCTTTTGCAGGGTATGTATCGGGCAGTTCCTCAACAGCCTTGCCGCCTGCGATAAAGTCTTTCCAGTCGATTACATTTTTGTTGTCAGCAGGCAGCGGAGCAGGCTTATCCTTCACTGTAAGAGGATAAAGAAGGTTGAGAGGGAAAGGAAGTTCATCTTTAATGTGAGCAACAATTACCTTAACCTCGTAGTCAACGTCCTTGAGTGCGTCAAGCACTTTTTCGTAAAACATATCCAGTACAAGCACTGCCTTACTGTGAGTGTGTGTTACGTAAAATTTGATTTCACCGGGGGCAGAAAGCGGATGAATCATTGCAGGTACAGCACTTATTCTGTTAAGTGCGTAGAATGTGTCCACGCCCTGAGGTGCGTTGGGCATACAAACCGTAACAGTGTCGCCCTTTTCTATTCCGAGAGCCTTGAATGCTCTTGCAATTCTGTCTATCTTCTTAAAGAATTCGGGGTAAGATGTTTTTTTGCCCTGGAATTCGTATGCGGCGTTGTTGTAGCCGTTGCCGTTAAGATGAGTTTCGTAAGCGTATTTTATTGCCTCGTACATTGAACCGTCGGGGTACTCAAGCGTCTCGGGAATATCGCCAAAATGTTTGAGCCACGGTGCCTTTGGTTTGCTCATAATCGTCCCTCCAAATTTTAATTCTTGTATATTATAGCGAATAAAAATCAAAAAACAAACATTTGTCTAATTAGTTTATCTTTTGTTTAGAAATAGACAAAATAAAAAAGTGTTTCAATTGTTTTTCATTTGTGGTATTATAGCAGTATCAAATTGTTTGGAGTATTAAAATGGCTTATAAAATTAAGAAGGACCCGATTGACAAAATCCCTAAGTGGCAGCTCGTTTTCTGGATTATTGTGCGTGCTGCAATGATAGGATGTGCAACGTATTCGTTTGTTCACGGCGATTTGGTTATGGGGTTTGAAAGCGTTTTCTGTTTTATATTTACGCACCTGTGGGATTTGTTTCAGATATTCGGCAACGGCTCGTTTATCGAAGAGGTGCCGCCGCTTAATCAGACCATGCTCAACGTGATTATTTTTATCGGAATTGTAATCGGTTCGTATATGGGAGTGTTTGACAATTACAAGTGGTTCGACGAATTTATGCACATAATGTCGGGTATGGTGTGTGCGGTGTTCGGATACGATTTTGCGGTAATTATTCAGCGTAAAAAGGGCGAATGTGCAGCAACTCTTGCAGCGATTTTCAGCCTTATGTTTGCACTTTCAATCGCAGTGGGCTGGGAGTTTTACGAGTTCCTTATGGACACGCTGCACGGCACAAACCTTCAGCTTGCCAAAAAAGGCGTGGAAACCGCTGTGTTTGACATTTCAAAATTCCGTGGCGAGTACGGATACCTCGGACTTTTTGACACCGTTACGGATATGATGATGAACACCACGGGCGGCGTTATAGGTATGATATTTATGATTGTTATAAGAAACAGAAAAAAAGACAAGCAGTGATGCTTGTCTTTTTTCAGTGTCGGGTCGGTATGTCAAATGCCCTGTAACCCTTGAGTCTTGAGTCTTGAGTCTTGAGTC
This sequence comes from Oscillospiraceae bacterium, assembly GCA_015065445.1. Classification (GTDB taxonomy): domain Bacteria; phylum Bacillota; class Clostridia; order Oscillospirales; family Acutalibacteraceae; genus Eubacterium_R. Next base: position 7,717 of record SVQF01000003.1, read on the forward strand.
TATGTTCACACAGTGAACACCTTGTCACTGAAGCAGGGTGCTAAGCACCCTGTTTTATAATTTGAAAAATTATATTCGCAACGCCGTCGTTATTGTTTGATTTTGCAATAATGTCGGCGTTTTGTTTTATTATGGGGAATGCGTTTTCCATAGCAACCGCAGTGCCTGCCGCCTGTAAAAACTGCAAATCGTTTTCGCCGTCGCCAAAGGCAACGGTGTTTTTTATGTCTACGCCAAGGTGATTGCAAATCGCCCTGAGTGCGTTACCTTTGTCGGTGCCGAGCCGTGTAATCTCTATAAATCTGTCGCCCAGATTACAGTACTGAAGCCCGCCGATTTTGTGCGTAACATCTATGACCTTGCAGCGGATTTCGGGAGCGGCACAGTTTATAAAAAGCTCGTCGGCACGTCGGCTTTTGCCGTCAAAAAGTTCTTCGTAACTGCTGCAGATTCTGCGTGAAGACGTAAAATAATCCTCAAGCGGAGTGCCTTTGAAAACGTCCATATAGTAATCAAAAACGTACTGTTCCGTATAGCCTACTCCGTCGGCAAACGGTTCAAACATACAGTCAAGTTTACGCATTTCGTCAATAAGCGTTCGGCTCTTTTTACTGTCGATTGCAAAAGAGTAAATCTCTTTGCCATTTTTTACATCGTAAATGCTGGCGCCGTTTGACGCAATAATGTATTCAATCTCTTCGAGTTCACGCACACACTTTGGTACGCCCTGCAGCGGTCTGCCGGTTATAGGCACAATGTGTATGCCTTTGCAGTATGCTTTTTGCAGTGCGTTTATTGTTGCGGCGGACAGTGTTTTGTCGTCGCAAAGCAGCGTGCCGTCGAGGTCTGTTCCTATCAGTTTAATTTCGTTCATTTATTTATACCTTTGAATTGACTTATCAGTAATATAATTTTATAATAAAATTATCAAATTGTAAAGGGCGGATAAAAATGAAGATTAATTTTAATTCTGCGAAAAGGCTGCAGACCACAAAGGGCTGGGGTACATCTGCGTGCTGGTGGAGTCAGGCGTGTACCGACAGCGACACACAGGATAAAATAATTGACCTTCTTTACGGCAAGGACGGGCTCGGGCTCAATATTTACCGTTATAACGTAGGCGGCGGCACCGACCCGAAGAACTGCCGTGTTCCCGACCCGTGGAGGCGGACTGAATCCATGATGCTCTTTGACAAAGAAAAAGAGGAGCCGTCGTGGGATTTTTCACGTGACAAGACTGCGGTTGAGGTAATGAAAAAGGCAGTCGCAACAGGCAACGTAGACACTCTTATTCTGTTTGCAAACTCACCGCACTACTCGCAGACTTCGACGGGTCAGGCGTCGGGCAGTCTGCTCACGCACACCTGCAATATTCCAAAATCAAAATACAAGGCGTTTGCCGACTACTTCTTAACTGTAACGGAGTACTTTATAAGCGAAGGGTTACCCGTTACCTACATAAGCCCGATTAACGAGCCTCAGTGGAAATGGGGCGGCGACGTAGTCTGGCAGGAGGGCTGCCACTACGAACCGGAAGAGGTTGCAGAGGTGCTGCACATTTTTGCAACGGAAATCAAACGCCGAAACATCCCCGTAAAACTCTGCATACCCGAGAGCGGCGAGCTTCTTCAGACCACGCCCAAATACCTGTGGGCAATTCTTGCCGACGACGAGATTATGTCGGTTACGGACGTTATTGCTTATCACTCGTACCACGTTGACAACAGTCCCGAGTCACGCTACGAATTCTGCGATATGATTGTAAAGGCAAATCCGCAGTACCGCTTTGATATGACCGAGTGGTGCGAGCTTCCGTGCCGCCATCACACAAAGGACTTTAAGGGTGCGTTGATTACGGCGAGAATCATAGGTCAGGATATGATTTACTGCCGTGCGGTCAGCTGGACTTCGTGGGTTGCGGTAAACGGAATCTGCAAGGGCGAGGACGGTCTTGACTATGCCGACAGCCTGCTGTCTGCGTCAGCCGATTTCAGTGAGTGGAACATTGCCGAAAGGTATTACGGCTTTGCACATTTTTCAAAGTTCATACCCGTCGGCTCCACAGCACTTGACGTCGTTCTCAGACCGACAAGCGACAACAACACTTTCAACGCTTTTGCGTTTCGCACTCCCGACGGTGAGTCGGTGCTTGTTGCGGTTAACGAGGGCGAGGGTAAAACGCTGGAACTCGCAGGCGGCTTTACAGATATGAAAGTGATAATGTCAACCCCTTCGGAAAAACTTAAAACCGTGTACGACGGCAAGTTCACAGGCTCCCTTACGTCACCTGCAAACTCAATCGTCACAGCGATACTCAGATAGTTAATTCCCTATTGACAAAGTAGGATTTTAAGCATATAATCGGTTTTATATAAAAATTAAGGACAGAGCTATGAAAATACGTGATATTTTAGCAGAAAACAGAGTGACTGTTTCGTTCGAGGTCTTTCCGCCGAAACAGTGGGATAAAATTGAAAACACCAAGGCGGTCGTTAGGGAAATGAGTGCGGCAAATCCCTCGTTTATGAGCGTTACCTACGGTGCGGCAGGTACGCAGTCGGGCTTTACAACCGAGATTGCAAACGAGGTAAAAGACTGCGGTATTACTCCGCTTTCGCATCTTACCTGCCTTACCTCAACACGTGACAAAATTCACGGGGTAGTAAGCGAACTGAAAGAGAATAATATAGAAAATATTCTCGCACTTCGTGGCGACATCCCCGAAGGTTTTGTATTCCCCGACAAGCAGTATTTTGAACATGCGTACCAGCTGATTAACGAGATTAAAGAACTCGGCGATTTCTGTATCGGCGGTGCGTGTTATCCCGAAATACACCCCGAAAGTAAAAACAGGGTGGAGGATATTGACTTTCTAAAATACAAGGTTGACTGCGGTGCGGAGTTTCTCACCTCGCAAATGTTTTTTGATAACGACAAATTCCTGAATTTTTACGAGATGTGCAGAATCAAAGGCATAAACGTCCCGATTATCGCAGGCATTATGCCTATTACAAACGCAAAGCAGATTATGCGTAGCATCGAACTGTCAAACTGCTCGGTGCCTAAAAAGTTTTACAGAATTATGGAACGCTTCGGCGACGACGCAAAGTCGATGCAGCAGGCAGGAATTATTTACGCTACGGAGCAGATAATTGACCTTATGGCAAACGGCATAAATAATATTCATATTTACACTATGAACAAGCCCGACGTGGCAAACGCCATTATGAGCGGACTTTCGGATATTATAAATGGATAAGGCGGAAATTTTACGCTATATGCGTACTTCGTCGGGCGTTAAGGACGAGGGTGTTCTTGCACTTGCAGACAGGGCGGCGGAGATGATAGAACAAAACGCAGCCCCCAAAACGCTTTACAGAATATTTGACTGCACCGTTGGTGAGAATTCTGTTACAATAGGTGGCAAAGTATTTGCAAGCACACGCCTTTCACAGCATCTTAAAGGTTGCAAACGGGCGGTAATATTCGGTGCGACGCTCGGCACCCAGTGCGACAGACTTATTAATGCCGCAGCCACCACGGACGTTGCACTTGCGATGGCTCTGCAGGCGGCGGGTGCGTGCAAAATTGAAGAAGTGTGCGACGAGCTTGAACAGCGGATTATCGCCGAACACGGCGTTAAACTGCGGTCAAGATATTCGCCCGGTTATTACGACCTCGACATATCGCAGCAGAGCGATGTTTTTGAACTTGTTGAACTCACAAAGCGTATTGGCGTTACGCTGACAGATACATATGAAATGCTGCCGACAAAAAGTGTTACGGCGATTATAGGAATTGAAAATGATTAAGTATTTTGACGGCGGAATGGGCACAATGCTCAATCTGAAAGCGGGCGAACTGCCCGAAAAACTGAATATTACCGACCCCGACAGAGTGCTTGCCGTTCATATGGCGTACGCTGAGGCAGGGGCGGACATAATTACCGCAAACACGTTCGGAGCAAACCCGCTCAAGTACGGCAACTGTGCCGAACTCGTGCGTGCGGGCGTTCGCCTTGCAAAGCAGACGGGCAAAAAAGTCGCACTCGATATGGGTCCAACCGGCAAACTGCTCAGACCTATGGGCGACCTCGATTTTGAGGAATGCGTTTCGCTTTACGCCGAAGTTGTAAAGGCGGGCAGGGACGACGCCGACCTTATTCTTATTGAAACTATGGGCGACACCTACGAGATAAAAGCCGCCGTGCTTGCGGCAAAGGAAAACTCCGACCTCCCCGTATTTGTTTCGATGATTTTTGACGAAAAAGGCAGGCTGCTCACGGGTGCCGACGTTAAAACAGCCGTTGCGGTTTGCGAAGGACTCGGCGTGGACGTTATAGGTTTTAACTGCGGTCTCGGACCTGAGCAGATGATTCCGCTTGTGCGTGAACTGCGTGAGTGTGCGTCCGTTCCGATTATGGTTAACCCAAACGCAGGGCTGCCCGAATCGGTAAACGGCTGCACGGTTTACAACGTAACGCCCGACGAGTTTGCAGGCTATATGACCGAGATTGCAAATATCGGCGTTTCGTATCTCGGCGGTTGCTGCGGTACTACGCCCGAGCATATCAGAAAACTTATTGCAAAAACAAAGAATATACCCGACAGCGTGCCCGAATTCAAACACACAACGCTTGTGTCAAGTTACAGCGAGTGCGTAGAACTCGGCAGAAAAAGTGCCGTAATAGGCGAGAGGATTAATCCTACGGGCAAAAAGCTGCTCAAAGAGGCACTGCGTTCGGGTGATATGGATTATATTTTAAAAGAGGGCATCACTCAGCGTGAGTGCGGAGCTCATATACTTGACGTCAACGTCGGTCTGCCCGAGATAAACGAGGTGCAGATGCTGAGCGACGCAGTGTATCAGTTGCAGTCGGTATTGCCGACTCCGTTGCAGCTCGACTCGTCAGACCCCGTAGCAATGGAAAAGGCATTGCGTATCTATAACGGCAAGCCGATGATTAACTCTGCAAACGGCAAAGAAAAATCTATGGCGGAGATTTTTCCGCTTGCAAAAAAATACGGCGGCGTGGTTGTGTGCCTCTGCCTTGACGAAAACGGTATTCCCGAGGACGCACAGAGCCGCATAGAGATTGCAAAAAAGATGATTGATACTGCCGCAAAGTACGGCATAGACAAAAAGAATCTTGTTATTGACGCACTCACAATGACAATCAGCACCAATCAGCAAAACGCTGTTGAAACGCTTAAAGTTGTTGATTACTGCAAAAACACACTTGGCGTTAACACGGTGCTGGGCGTGTCTAATATAAGCTTCGGTCTGCCTAACAGGGAAGTGGTGAACACCGCTTTTTACACTCAGGCACTCGGTGCAGGACTCAGCGGCGGAATTATCAACCCAAAGTCGCAGAGTATGATGAACGCTTATTATTCGTTCAATGCACTTGCGGGGCTCGACGACAACTGCAGCGAATATATTGCATCGGCTGTGGCGGTTGAAACCGCAGCTCCCGTCGGTACCGAGATAACGTTGCAGCAGGCAATAATCAAGGGTATGAAAGAGGAAAGTTCCGTCTGTGCAAGAGAACTTCTTAAAAATACCGAGCCGCTCAATGTGATTAATAACCACATTATACCCGCACTCGACACCGTGGGCGACGGCTTTGAAAAAAACAAACTGTTTTTACCTCAGCTGCTTATGGCGGCGGACTCGGCAAAGGCGGCGTTTGATGAAATCAAGCGAACTCTTGTGTCAAACGGAACGCCGCAGGTAAAGGGCGATAAAATAATTATCGCAACGGTTGAGGGCGATATTCACGACATCGGTAAAAATATAGTTAAGGTGCTTTTGCAGAACTACGGCTTTGACGTTATCGACCTCGGCAAAGACGTTAAGTGCGAAACCGTGCTTGAAAAAACTGTGCAGCACGGTGCAAAGTTTGTGGGACTGTCGGCGCTTATGACAACGACCGTTCCGAATATGGAAAAGACGATTAAATTAATTCACGAAAACACCGACGCAAAGGTGTTCGTGGGCGGTGCGGTTCTGACTAAGGAATACGCAAAAATGATTAACGCCGATTATTATGCAAAGGACGCTATGGAAAGCGTGCGTATTGCACAGCAGTTTTTCGGCAGGGAGTAACAGATATGATGATTTCAACAAAGGGCAGATACGCCCTCAGCATAATGCTCGACCTCGCACAGCACGGGGACGGCGGCAAATATATTTCGCTCAAAGATATTTCCGAAAGACAGGGTATAAGTATGAAATATCTTGAGGCGATTATTTCCAAACTTGCCAAGGGCGGACTTGTTGACAGTTGCCGTGGTAAAAACGGCGGTTACCGCCTTAACAGAAAACTCGAGGAGTACAAGGTCGGCGAAATACTTATTTTAACCGAAGAGTCGCTTGCACCAGTTCCGTGCGTTGAGTGCGAAAAGGAATGTGTAAAAGAAGGCAGCTGCCTCACCCGTCCTATGTGGAACGAACTCAACACTGTGATTATGGACTTTCTTAACTCCAAAACACTTGCAGACTTGCTGTAAATACAGTCTTAGCCGACGTCCTAAGACGTCGGTTTTTGTTTATAGTGACGAAAAAATACATATTTATGCCAAAAAATATGTAAAATTTGTATTGTATTATAACTTATAATTTGATATAATTAATTGAAAATATATAGAAAAGAGGTTTCTTTATGGCAAAAAAGAAAGCCGCCGTTGCCAGCGGTGCACCGGCGGAAAAAAAGTACATGAAGCCATCTGAGATTGTCACCTTTGGTATAGGTCTGTTCGGCGTTGCACTCCTCACAGGATGGATGCCCGACTATACAATGACTTTCTTTGCTGACTTCGCATTCAAGGGCAAGGGCTTTGACTCTGCTCAGCTTGCGAGAGTCATCTCGCTTGTGTTCGGTGTTGCCGGCTTTGTAGGTGCAGTTATGGAACTTGTAATCGGTATCCTTGTTGACCGCACACGCACAAGTCTCGGTAAAGTTAAGCCGTGGGTAGGCTTTGGTGCAATCCCGCTTGCAATCGTTGCAATGCTCGTTTTTGTTGCACCAAACACAAGTTCGTTCACAGTTGCTACGGTCTGGATGTTTGTAATCTATTCGCTTTATACCGCAGTTTCCTGTGCGGTTGAATCACCCGCAAACTGCTTTGGTGCTTTGTGTTCGCCAAACCCGAAGGAAAGGTCAAGTGCTATTTCAATTGCATCCTTCCTCCGCTCAGTAGGACAGTCGGGCGGTCAGGTAATCATCATCGTTGTTCCTGCAATTATGAAGGCTCTTATGGGTCAGCAGCAGTACAAAAATGCCGAGGGTCAGGGTCTTGACCTCATCATTTCAACTGCAATCTGTGCTCTGGGTATGATTATTTTTGTAATGATATTCTTTGCAAACAACGAAGAGCGTGTTCCTTACACAACCGAAAAAGTTTCGCTTATTGAATCAATCAAACTCGTTTTTACAAACAAGAATCTTCTTATGGTATCGCTTACAAAACTCTGCGGCTTCGGACGTGGCGTTTACGGTACGGTATCGCTTTACATCGCAGTTTATCTTCTTGGCTCAAAGGGCTTAAAACTCGCTCTTATGCTCCCGATGGGTATAGGTACCGCAGTAGGTACTCTGCTTGTAAACTTTGTACTTAAGAAATTCTCTACCAAAAAAACATTTATTCTTTTCTGTTGCTACGGTGCTTCGGCACTTGCAATCCTTTACTTCGTTTCAAGAGGTATAGGCTTTAACAAAACACTTATTGTTCCGTTCCTTATCCTCAACTTCTTCTGCGGTATTCAGCACGGTAACACAAACGTTACACCTAATATTATGATTGCAGACTGCGTTGACGAAATGGAATACAAAACGGGCAAGCGTCAGGAAGGTCTTGCATACGCAGGCTACGGACTGTTTTCAAAGATTGCGTCAGCTCTTACTAAGTGGCTCGCTCCCGTACTCGTTTACACATGGTCGGGCTACCAGTTCTCCAAGAGTGCCAACGTTGCATACGCAACTCAGACAGACGCAACTCTTAACAAATTCCTTGCAGTTTACACAATCATTCCTGCAATTTTCGTAGTTCTTCAGTTCGTTCCTATTCTCTTCTATGATATGGTTGGCGAGAAGAAAGAAAGAATTACTGCAGCACTTGCAGAAAGAAGAGCCGCAAACGGCACGGAAGTTTCCGATACAGAGGAATCTGTTATTGAAGAAATTGCCGAGGCAGTAGAGGCTCAGGCAGTTGAGGCTAACGAAAACGGCGAGCAGACAGAAAGTAAGGAGGGATAATCATGGCTGATAAAAAAGAGAAAAAAGGCTTCAGACGTGGTGTGTATGCCGTAGTTTCAGGCGTGATTATTGCTGTTGTTCTAATTGCACTTACGATTTTTGCATACACCACACGTTACACCGCACTGTCACCCGAAAAGACCGCACAGGCTTATGTTGACGGTATTGTTCAGACAGGCGACGGCTACAACGCTTACAAGACCACCCTGCTTTCCAAAAACGGCAAGCTCAAGTACGGCGACTTTGTACGCAACGTTTATATGCGTCCTTACGTCAACGACGGCGACGACGTTAAGCAGGCAGATTTTGTTTCGACAAACGGCTCTGTAAGCGAAGAAGAGCAGAAGGCTATTGATAAGGTTTACACCACAATGTACGAATACTACGTTGAGCTCCTCAGTACATACGGCTGGGATAATTACGACGCCTTCTTCACTCAGTATTTTGAAAAACTCGTTCAGGTAAGGCACGACGTTTACGGCGACGACTATATGAGTATGGACTATATGTTCGGCGTACTCGAGTCAAACGTTCAGACTTATGCCGACTCCCTCACAGGTACCGAGGAAGTTCTTGCTGCCGATAATAAAACAGTAATTTCCGAGGCGACAGAGGGCGAATATCAAAAGCGTTTTGGCAAGGACTACAAACTTACCACAACGGCAACCGAGTTCAAGGAACTCTCTGCTGAAGAAACCAAGGCTTATATTGCTGCTTACAAATCACGCATAACACCGGTTGCAGAAAGCGGCGAGGCACTTGCTGACAAGTATGGCGTTAAGAATTATCAGAAAGAAGAAAAATTCTTGCTCGTGTTCAAGAAAATGAAAGACCACAACGAACGAGATGCAATGATTAACGCACTTAAAGGACTTGACCATTCGGAAGAAATCGACGCTGTCGGCACAGTTACCTGCGAAGTTAAGGACGAAAGCGGCAAGGTTAACATCAAAATTGACGTTCCCGTTGTTAAAATCGGAAAGAGCTGGTATGTTGATAACACAAATATCATAACAACTCCGCTCTACTTTGCACTTAACGGTTAAAAAACATTCGCCTGCATACTTAGGTATGCAGGCGTTAGACTTCAAAAGGACCTTTGTTATGAAAAGAGCAAGTAAGTTTATATGCATAATGCTTGTGTTTGTAAGTTTAATATGCAGCACAAGCGTTGCGTTTGCAAAGCAAAAGGTTACGCCGGTTATCGTTATGCACGGACTCGGCGGAAGCGATTTGTTCAACAACGTGAATACTGACGAAAAGTCTATGATTGCCCAGTACGGACTCGATACTTCTGCGATGCTTAGAAATCAGACCATTGTGCAGGAGGCAATAAAACTTCTTGACAACGGCAGAAAGGTTAACTACACAAAACTTTTTACCGAACTCGGAAAGGTGCTTGGCAGTACGGGATTCAACTGCACCGCAGACGGCAACGCTCAGAAGGGTCAGGGTATTGACTGCGAGTGGTACGACTCTATTAAAAATCATCCCGAATACGCAGAGCTTCGCAACTTTTCAATCAACTCGTTTGCAAAGCAGATTTCGGGAATCATCGGTGCAAAAAACGTTTACGCCTTTAACTACGACTGGCGGCTCGACGTAGCTGAAACTGCTAAAAAGTTGCGAAAACTTGTTGTTGCAGTCAAAAAGCAGACGGGTGCCGACAAGGTTACTATCGTAGGTATGTCGCTTGGCGGTGCGGTTATAAGTGCATATATGGACGCATACAAAACCAAAAACGACGTGGCAAAGTACGTTATTTTAAACGGAGCCCACCTCGGACTCGACGCCACACGGCTTTTCAGACTTGACTTTATACTTGACAAAAAGAGCGTTCTTGCCTATCTCAAGCACCTCGAAACCGCTTTTGAGGGCGGTGCGGCACAAAGCAAAATCCGTGCGGTGAGGGCTCTCGGCGACGCAAGAATAGGAATTGCCGTTGACAAGCTCAACAAAGAAGTATGCAAAAATCCCAAAGTGCGTAAGATGTTTTATCTTAAAGTACTTAAAGTCTGGCTGGCAAACTGCCCTTCGCCGTGGGAGTGCATACCGTATAAAGAGTTTGGTGCCTGCGTTAAGCAGATGGAAAAAATCGGTATCCTTAATAAAAAGAGCGGCCTTTACAAAAAAAATTGCACGCTACCACAAAATTCAGGGCAGATTTACCTCAAATTTAAAGTGGGTAAAAAAGCACGGCACTGAGGTTATGATTGTTGCGAATTACGGCACAAGGGCGTTGCCGCTCACATCAAAAAAGAACAATCAGACCGATATGATTATCGACACAAAGTATGCCTCGGCCGGTGCTACGGTTGCCGCCTTCGGCAAAAAACTCAAGAAGAACGGCAGGTATGTTTCGCCCGACAAGGTGATTGACGCCTCTACCTGTACGCTGCCCGATAACACCTGGTTCTTCAAAGGGGTAACGCACGGTATTTTCCGCTATAACACGCAGGCGACAAAACTGCTGTCAAATATGATTGCAGGCAGAGTCAGATGCAACGTCAAGGCGGTTAAAAAGAAGTACGGCTACTCTCAGTTTATATCGGCAGACAAAAATCAGAAAATTAAAAATGTGTAAAGAAAAACCCGTTCTTGTGAACGGGTTTCAGCGTGTAGACAAACCAAATTAACAAGGTCTACACGCTGTCAGACTTTTGAGAAAGGTGCAGAATTTCGTTTTCTTGCGAACTTTGCTGTACGATGGTACCGCTTGTTCGCAAAAAACGAAAAACGCTAAAAGCCTTGCAAACTCGATGTTTGCAAGGCTTTTCAAATATTCAAGATATTGTTTGCTTTGCGGGCGGATGATATCCGCCCCAACAGGCTGATACTATAATTTCAGGCGTGGTTATGCCCTTTGTCGACAGTCTGAAACCCGTTCTTGTGAACGGGTTTTGTCTTAATCATATGTTTTTATCAGCTCAAAGTCCTGCAATTTGAGGATTTCAACAAGGTCGTTGTTGTCGGCAATTCTGCGGTTTGTGATTATGCCGCCACGTGCGAGCTGCTGCTTTTCGTGAAAGTCAGAACCCGACACCATAAGTTTGCCCGTTTTTTCTGCCCAGTGCAACGCCTTGTCGTTTGTCTTTTTGTCGCACTTGCCGTTGTACACTTCAATGCCGTCAATGTATTTGGGATTGCAGCGAAGAATATACGGCCGAAACGGGTGTGCCTGAAACACGAGATAGCCCTCTTTGTGCATCATTTCGTACACGGATTTTTCCCATTTTGCAAGCAGGTTGCCCTGTTTTCTGAGCCAGTCGGGGTCAACGCCGTAAATCAGATAGTCCGCACCTGTGGCGTAGTGCCGCAGCTCCATTCCGAAAAAGACAGAAAAATCGTCTGTTTCGTACTTTTTGAGTTCTTCGTAAGACGAAATGTAAAAGTCAACAAGCCGCTGGGGTTTGTAATAACTGTTAAGTCCGAAGGTAAGCGGGGAGTAGTGTTCGGTTACCACAAGTCCCGAATAGCCTTTTTCACGGTACATTTCTACAATGTCCTTCGGCTCCGTTTTTCCGCACTGGCTCACCATTTTTGTGTGGCAGTGCATTTCGTACTTGTATTTCATTATTCAGCGTCCAGTATCCACTCGTGGTCCGGGTCGTTGATTCTTGTCTTCTCCCATGGGTCGCCGTCAAGATGACGTATAAGCCACACATAGTACATTTCGTACATCGGGGCAGTTACCTGCTGATGTGCGTTGCCGCCTCTTATGCAAAGGCAGGTGCCGTTTTCTGTTTTGTAAGGCGTGTCGCCCTCAAAACCTGCACCGAATCCCTGCGAAGGGTTAAACTGATAGTAGTACAGTTCAGGCTGCGGATGATGATGCGGCGGGTAAGACGACCAGCGTCCCTGCTGATTGAAAACTTCGCCCATAACCATATTTGAATACGGAGCGTTTTCAAGGTCAAACATTGTTGACACAATGCGGTAACCCGTGCCGTCCCACTGACCTTTGCCAAAGTGCTGGTAAAGGCAGTTGTCGGGATTGTAGAACTGCGGCTCCCACGTTTTTTCGTTATCTGTCATCTGCACAAGAACTTCACTGTCCTCAAGTGCGGTAACCGTACCGACTGTGCCGTGCGAAAAATGCACTGCGTAAGGAGTTTTCTGAAACGGGTTTTCACGCTCGCAGGTTTCGTTAATTGCGTTGCCGATTTTAAAATTAACCTTGCCCGAAAGCAGCAGAATTGCCGTTTCGTTTTCGCTTTCGTTAATTTCGAGCACTTCGCCCTTCTTCATTCTTTTAACGTAAATATCCATAAGCATATCGGAATTTACGCCGTTCATTTCGCAAAGAACTTTTTTGCCGTTTTCGTCATATTCAGGTCTGTATAACATACTGATACTCCTTTTAATCAATTGGTTTAAGGTTTTTAAGGCTTACATCCATAATCGGTGCCGAGTGTGTAAGAGCTCCGCAGGACACAAAGTCAACGCCGATTTCGGCGATTTCTTTCAGACGCTCTTTTGTAACGTTGCCGCTGCATTCGGTCTGAGCCCTGCCGTCAATCATCTGCACCGCCTTTTTCATCGTGGCGTTGTCCATATTGTCAAGCATTATGATGTCGGCACCTGCGTCGATTGCCTCCTGCACCTGCTCAAGAGTTTCGGTCTCGATTTCAATTTTTCTGACAAACGGAGCGTATTCCTTTGCCATCTGAATTGCCTTTGTAACCGAGCCTGCCGCACCGATGTGGTTGTCTTTCAGCAGTACGCCGTCCGAAAGATTGTAGCGGTGGTTTGTCGCCCCTCCAACCTTTACTGCGTGTTTTTCAAACGGACGCATATTCGGCGTGGTCTTGCGAGTGTCGAGCAAAACGGTTTTGTAACCTTCGAGCTCGTTTACGTACTCCCTTGTCATTGTGGCAATTCCGCTCATACGCTGAAGGTAGTTGAGTGCGGTTCTTTCGCCGCTCAGCAGTGCCTTTACGTCGCCGAAAATTACGCCAATTAAGTCGCCTTTTTTTACCTCGTCGCCGTCCTTGAAGTTAGCCTTAAAACGAGAGTTTTCGTCAAGTATTTTAAACGTTCTTTCAAACACGTCAAGTCCGCAGATAATACCGTCGCCCTTGCAGATGAGGTCTGCTCTGCCATTTTTGCTTTCGGGCATAACGGCGTTGGTAGAAACGTCCTCAGACGTAATATCTTCTTTTAAAGTGTTGATAATGTAATCGTCAACATTAATCTTCATTGTCACACCATTTATCATAGAAATCCTCATCCTTTCGCTTGATTTCGTCCATAATGAGCTGCCTGAACTGTCGCTGAATTTCTGCCTTGTCGGGATACGCCTTCAGGTCAACGTCGGGGAAATTGTCGCTCTTTTTTGTTTTGTCGGACACCATAAGGTCAGCCGCACGCTTTGCAAAAACAAGGCTTTCAAGCAGGCTGTTTGAGGCAAGACGGTTTTTGCCGTGTACGCCGTTGCAGGCGGTTTCGCCCACAGCCCACAGGTGTTTCATCGAGGTGGCACCGTTTATGTCGGTCTTGACGCCGCCCATCATATAATGCTGTGCAGGAGTTACGGGTACCATATCTTTTGTAAGGTCGTAGCCCTCTTCCTTGCACGCCTCAAATATATTCGGAAAACGCTCTGCCGCCTCTTCGCTCGTCATAGTGGGCAACGTGATATAAACGTGGTCTGTGCCGAACTTACGCATTTCGTCAACAATAGCGTTTGTAACCACGTCACGTGGCTGAAGTTCGTCGGTAAACCGCTCGCCGTTTTCGTTAAGAAGTATCGCACCTTCACCACGCACGCTTTCGCTGATAAGAAAGCGTCTGCCTTTTTTCTTTGAATAAAGGGTGGTGGGGTGAATCTGTATGTAGTTCATATCCTGCAGTTCAACGCCGTGCTTCAGGCTGAGTGCAAAAGCGTCGCCCGTAATATGCGGAAAGTTTGTTGAGTTCAGAAACAGTCCGCCTATGCCGCCAGTAGCAAGCACAATATCGTCGGCAATTATGGCACCCATTTCGCCGTACTCGTCCTCGCAGACAATACCGTAGCACTCGTTGTCACGCTCAATAAAATCAATCATCGTTGTTTGCGTAACAAAGGTGATGTTAGGGCGTTTTCTTGCGATTGAAAGCAGGGTGTCGGTAATCTGCTTGCCCGTTTCGTCCTTGTAGTGAAGAATACGGTTCTGACGGTGAGCTCCCTCACGTGTGTAGTCGAACTCGCCGCCGTCCTCGGTGTCAAACTTAACGCCAAGTGATACAAGCGTGCCTATAATATCGGGTGATGACTCAATCATAACCCTTACTGCGTCGGGGTTGTTTTCGTAGTGGCCTGCCTTCATTGTGTCCTCAAAATAGCATTTGAAGTCGTCAATGTTTTTAAGCACGCACACGCCGCCCTGTGCAAGATACGAGTCAGCGTCCTTCAGGTTTTCTTTTGTTATTATAAGTATCTCTTTGTCGTCAGGCAGGCACAGTGCCGTAAAAAGCCCTGCAACGCCCGAACCTACAATAACAATCTGCGTTTTGATGTAGTTTTCCTTTTTCATACTTGTGTACCGTTTTAGTGTCTGTAAGTATATTATTTTTAATTATACTTACACTAATATATAAAAAAATCCCTCTAAAGTCAATACTTTAGGCATTTTTTGGTGCCTCTTTTAAAAGACTGTTAAAAAACACAAAAGTGTCCTGAAAGTATTGACAAATTTGTAATAATATGTTACCTTTTTGTTGCCAATAAAAACGCCAATATTTTGTAGTTTTTTCAACAAAAATTAAAATTACGCAATATATTGTATGTATTTGCCAAAAAATGCAGATATTTTGTTGTGTGAGTAAGTTACATTTTGGATAAAATAAATAGTGTTTTGTTCAAATTGCGTGTATTGTTTGGTATAATACTTAATATATTTAAAATTTAATTTGATTTTACTTATTGATATTATATAAGAATCCCGAAAATCAGGGGGCATTAAAGTGGAAAATTTTGTTATCGGCGGCGGCCACGAGCTGTTTGGCGAAGTTAATATAAGCGGTGCAAAAAACGCAGCAGTTGCAATTATCCCTGCAGCCATTCTTGCAGGCGACGTTGTAAGAATTGAAAACATACCGCAAATAAGCGACGTTCAGCTTATCATCGAAATTCTCGACAGTATGGGTGCCGAGATTAAACTTATCAACAAAAATACTATTGAAATAAATTCGGCTAATCTCAGTTATCAGAGCGTACCTTATGAACTTACTTCTCACTTCAGAGCAAGTTATTATCTTATAGGTGCAATGCTCGGCAGATTCAAGAAGGCAAGGGTTGCAATGCCGGGCGGATGTAACTTCGGCGTTCGTCCCATTGACCTTCATATCAAGGGATTTGAGATGCTTGGTGCCGATGTGGATATTATTGACGGTATGGTTTGTGCCCAGGCGGACAAACTCGTAGGTGCGTCAATCTATATGGATAACGTATCCGTCGGTGCAACTATTAACGTTATGCTTGCGGCAGTTCTCGCAAGAGGACTTACCGTTATTGAAAACGCAGCCAAAGAGCCGCATATCGTTGACCTTGCAAACTTCCTTAACTCAATGGGTGCGGATGTAAGAGGCGCAGGTACAGACGTTATTAAAATCCGTGGCGTTGAAAAAATGCACGGCTGCACTTACTCAATCATCCCCGACCAGATTGAAGCGGGAACTTATATGGTTGCTGCAGCAGCCTGCGGCGGCGATGTGCTTATTAAAAACGTAATTCCAAAGCACCTTGAGTCCATCAGTGCAAAACTTGAGGAGGCAGGTGCCGAGATTATAGAATACGACGACGCTGTTCGTGTAACCCGCTTTAAAAAGCTAACAAAGTGCAACGTTAAAACAATGCCTCACCCGGGCTTCCCAACGGATATGCAGCCGCAGATGGCAGTTCTTCTTGCTATTGCAAACGGCACAAGTATTTTGTCCGAAAGCGTGTGGGACAACCGTTTTCAGTACGTGGGTCAGCTACTCAGAATGGGTGCAAATATTCAGGTTGACGGCAAGATTGCCGTAATAGAGGGCGTTGACAGACTCACGGGCGTTAACGTAAAAGCAACTGACCTTCGTGCAGGCGCCGCAATGATTATTGCAGGTATGGTTGCAGAAGGTACAACAACTGTTGAAAACATCAATTATATCGACAGAGGATACGAGGACGTTGTTGCAAAATTTTCCTCGCTCGGTGCGGATATAAAGCGTGTTAAAGTACAGGAAAAGAATGCTGCAAAGTCAGCAGGATAAAGAATACGGGGAGCGATGACGGCATCGCTCCTTTAATAAATTATACAGGGTGGAACTATGCCAAAAGTGTGTCAGCTGTTTTCGGGCAGCAGCGGCAATTCAATATTTGTGTCGGACGGCAGAACAAAGCTGCTTGTTGATGCGGGCGTGAGTGCCAAACGCATTGAACAGGCACTTTCAGACATCGGCGAAAGTGCCGATGAACTCTCGGCTGTTCTTATTACTCACGAACACAGCGACCATATAAAAGGTCTGCGTGTGCTTGCGTCAAAACACAAAATACCCGTTTTTGCACACGGGCGTGTACTTGCGAGCCTAAAGCAGAGCGGCGACGTTACCGACAGTATGCAGGCTTTTGAAACGGGCGACAATGCCGAATTCGGCGGCGTTGAAATTGTGCCGTTTGAAAACAGTCACGACAGCGTGGCGTGCCTTGGTTACAGGCTTAATATGTGCGGCGACAGGAGTATATCGGTCTGCACGGACACGGGGTACATAACGGACGACGCAAAAGAAAAAATTGCAGGCAGCGACCTCGTTTTTCTTGAGTCGAATCACGAGATTACTATGCTTCAGAACGGGCCGTATCCGTACAACCTCAAACTCCGCATTCTCTCTGAGCGTGGGCATCTTTCAAATGCGGCGTGCAGCGAGTTTGCCGCAGAACTTATGAAAAGCGGCACAACAAGGATAGTGCTGTCGCACCTGTCACGTGACAATAATCACCCCGAAATCGCCCGCCAGACAACTCTTGCGGCACTCACAGGTGCAGGGTTTGTGGAGGAACACGATTTTCGTCTGCGTGTGTCCGCACCCGAAAACGACGGAAGGGCTATTATATTATGATTAAAATTAGTATTATAGCCGTTGGCAAGCTTAAAGAAAAGTATCTGCGTGACGCTGTGGCGGAGTACACAAAACGGATTTCGGCTTTTGCCAAAATCAGCATTACCGAAATAAATGAGTACAGATGCTATGAAAATCCATCATCTGCCGAAATCGGGCAGGTGCTTCAAAAAGAAGGCGAACAGATTATTTCAAAAATTCCAAAGGGCTCTTTTGTTATCCCGATGTGTATTGAGGGCGTACAGAAGACGAGCGAGGAATTTTCGGCAGAAATTGAAAAAATCTCGCTCACAAATTCAGATATTACATTTATAATCGGCGGCTCGTTCGGTCTGTCGGACGAGGTGAAGTCGCTTGGCAAGCTGAAGATGTCGTTTTCAAAAATGACATTTCCTCACCAGCTTATGCGTGTAATCCTGCTTGAACAGGTTTACAGGGCATTATCAATTTCAAACAACACAAAATACCACAAGTAGTTGCAAATACAAACTGCTTGTGGTATAATCATATTCGCAAAATCCGAACTAACGGAAGCAGGTGCGAATCCTGCACAACCGCCATTACCGTATTTGACGTAAAAGCAAGTCATTGTGCCATTGCGAAAGTGAGAAGGCGACTTGCGTTGTCCTGTATTCCGAGTTTTTTAACAATAAATAAGGACAAAGCGGCTAACTAAAACCAATTTGTATTAGTTCGCCGACGTCTTGAGTCGGGAGACGAGTTCGGCTTTTCAATTCAGGTTCTTGGGCAAGCGGAAGAACTGTGGGTTGTTGCGTTTTTTCGTCACGCTCATTTCTCTGCCCGAGGGCAGAGATTTTTTTATTGGAGGTACAAAATGAAAAAGGTATTATCACTGGCACTTGCCCTTGTTATGACGGTTGCAAGTCTCAGCACTGCGGCAATCGTTCAGGCAGCAAATCCAAGCACAGCCTATGAAGAGGTGTCGCAGATTAAGGAAAAGGCGGCAGCATATATTGTTGCAAACGACACTTACACCGATTATACTGACGTGGCAAACGCTTCGGCACTCTGGACGCTTATCAAAGCAGGTCAGAATATGGCGGACAAAGAGGTAACTCTTTATACTTATGACGATAAAGGTGAGGTTGTCGACACAACAACATCAAACGTTAAGACAGAATTTGTAAAGAATTTAAAGAGCAATCTTGATACAAACGAAGGCAAAATCGTTATAACAGGTGCAAACTGGTATCAGGACGAAAACGACAACTGGTACTCAGTTCCTTACAGCTACGAGGATATTGCGGTTTACGGTGCGGCAATTCTTATTCTTGAGGAATTCGGTTACAACACAACAGACTTTGAGGGCTACGACCTTCAGAAAGCTTTTGCCGACTTTGACGTCAGCACTGTTACAAATCCGTATTCTTACAGAGTTGCGGTTGAGGCTGCAAACGTTGTAATCAAAAGTGCAGACAAAGCTAACGAGCTTCTTGCCGATATGCAGCAGAGATATTATGTAAAAGGCAGCGGCATCAACAACTGGGGATTTTCGTGCGACAATACCGCACAGATGCTTTTTGCAATCGGAAATATTGAAAATACTGCTGATTATGTTGAAACAATAGCAGACGCAAAAAGAGTTATAAGAACTTATACTACGGATGAGGGTGCATTTGCAGACAGCGTTTACGTCACTACTGTTAATGCAGATTCTACGGCACTCGCAATGGGCGGTTTTTCGGCGGTAGGCGACCCGATGAATGCAAGATTCTTTTACGAAAAACTGATTGAGAATTTCTACAACGCTTCAACAGGAGCTTTCACAACAGACGGTGCGGACAATATGTATGCAACAAAGGACTCGCTCCTTGGTCTTATATATTATCAGGAGGCACTTGAAACCGTTCACGACTTCACCGCCGGTTCACAGGTTTTGTTACCCGCATCCTTGGAGAGCAACGGCGTTGAAATGGTTTATTGCAGCCTTTGCGGTGAATGTTATAAGAATACAATTCACGGTATTTCACACGTCACCCTCGCAAAGAAATCGTATGTTTATGACGGCAAAACCAAAAAGCCCGCTGTTAATGTTATTGCAGGCACTATGGAAGATGTAAGTTCCGATTGTTATACAGTTACGTATTCAAACAACAAGAACGTAGGCACAGCAAAGGCTACGATTACATTTAAGTACCGCTATGCAGGAACTGTTATAAGAGAGTTTGTTATCAACCCCAAGGGTACTGCGGTTTCAAAGCTCACTGCGGCAAAGAAGGGCTTTTCTGTAAACTGGAAAAAGCAGGCAACACAGACTACGGGCTACCAGATTCAGTACAGTACAAACAGCAATTTCAAGAATGCCGGCACTGTAACAGTAAAGAGCAACAAGACAACTTCAAAGAAAATTGCAAAACTTGCCGCAAAGAAAAAGTACTATGTACGTATTCGCACTTACAAAACCGTTAAGGGCAAGAACTATTATTCGGCATGGTCAAAGGCAAAGACTGTAACAACTAAAAAATAATTTTGAGGAGAGGCGGCAGACCTCTCCTCAGCGTGTAGACAAACCTGACAAACAAGGTCTACACGCTGTCAGACTTTTGAGAAAGGTGCAGAATTTCGTTTTCTTGCGAGTGGGAGCTGTACGACGGTACCGCCCCCGAGCAAAAAACGAAAAACGCCAAAAGCCTTAGAAACTCAATGTTTCCAAGGCTTTTAAATTCTAATATATCTGTTTTTTAGGGCGTATGATATCCGCCCCAACAGGACTTAATCCCTTTTTTTATTCTTTCAGGCGTGGTTATGCCCTTTGTCGACAGTCTTAGGAGAGGCGGCAGACCTCTCCTTTTTTGTTGACAAGTAAGAGCCAAGAGGTTATAATAAATTGTGCACAATCTAATTTGAGGTGACAGCAAATGGAAAAAGACATAATTCAGGCAAAAAGCGATATGCAAAACAGAAGCAAGCAGATATTCAAAACAAGTATTGTTGGAATTGCTGTTAATCTTCTGCTCGTTGGCTTCAAAGCGGCAGTCGGTATGCTTTCAAACTCTATTGCAATTATCCTTGACGCTGTAAACAACCTGAGCGACGCACTGTCGTCTGTAATCACAATTATAGGAATGAAACTTGCGGGCAAGCCCGCCGACAAAAAGCATCCTATGGGTTACGGCAGAATTGAGTATCTGACCTCTGCAATAATTTCGGTAATTATTATTTACGCAGGTGCGACCTCGCTTGAAAGTTCAATCAAAAAGATAATACATCCCGAGCAGGCGGACTACTCAGCAGTAACGCTGATTATTGTGGCAGTGGCTGTTGCGGTTAAACTTATGCTCGGCTCGTATGTTAAAAAGCAGGGCGAAAAAGTGAACTCAGACGCACTTGTGGCGTCGGGCAAAGACGCACTGTTTGACTCGGTAATTTCGCTTTCAACCCTTGCTGCAGCTGCGGTATATCTTATCTGGGGCGTTAGTCTTGAGGCGTATCTGGGTGTTGTAATTTCGGTTATTATTATCAAGAGCGGACTCGAAATGATTGGCGAAACGCTGTCAAAAATCCTTGGAGAACGTGTTGATTCTGAACTTGCAGGCAACATTAAAAGGACGGTATGCAGTTTTGACGAAGTGCAGGGTGCATACGACCTTACTATGAACAATTACGGCCCCGACAATTATCTTGCAACAATTCATATAGAGGTTGCCGACACTCTTACGGCAGCGGATATTGACCGCCTTACAAGAAGAATTCAGGCAAAGGTGCTTGACGAATACAATATTTATATTGCGGCTGTAAGCATATATTCGGTTAACACCACCGACGACGAGATAATAAGTATTAAAAATAATATAGATTCAATTATTATGTCGCACGACAATATTCTGCAGATTCACGGCTTTTATGTTGACAAAGAGTATATGATGATTAACGTTGACATAGTTATGAGTTTTGACGAAAAAGAGCCCGACGCAGTTTACGCAGATATTAAAAAACAGATTGAACAGGCGTATCCCGAGTACGCAATCAATCTTGCAATGGACACGGACATAAGCGATTAGCAATTGTTAACTTTTTGTTAAATGCTTGACAAACGGGCATAATATGATATAATGAAGTAGAAATAAATTGCACACAATTTAATTTTACAAACAGGAGGAAGCAAAATGAACGTACTTGATTTTAAAGTAATGGGACAGAAGGGTGAAGAAATTGCACTCGAACAGTACAGAGGCAAGGTGCTTCTTATTGTAAACACAGCAACACACTGCGGTTTTACTCCTCAGTACAACGGACTTGAGGCTATGTACAAAAAGTTTAACGAAAGAGGATTTGAGATTCTTGACTTCCCGTGCAACCAGTTTGCTTTTCAGGCTATGGAAAGTGACGAGGGAATCAACAAGGTTTGCTCACGTAAGTTTGGCACAACCTTCCCGAGATTTAAAAAGATTAAGGTTAACGGCAAAGACGCAGACCCGCTTTACAAATATCTTGTTGAGCAGACGGGCGGCGACAAAATCGGCTGGAACTTCACAAAATTTCTTATCGACAAAGAGGGCAACATTGTTGAGCGTTTCTCATCAAAGATTACTCCTGAAGAAATCGAAGCAAAGGTTGAGGCACTTTTATAATTTCCCATTGAGGTTTAGCTATGTATGATGTTATAATAATAGGAGCGGGACCTGCGGGCATATCCGCTTCGCTTTACGCAAAGCGTGCTAACAAAAGCGTGCTTGTGCTTTATCACGGCGAGTCACAGCTCGAAAAAGCCCATATGATTGACAATTATTACGGCTTTCCGGGCGGTATTACAGGCACTCAGCTCTATGAGGACGGTATTGCACAGGCAAAAGAACTTGGCGTAGAGGTTAAAAACGAGGAAGTCACGCATATTTCTATGACCGCCTCTATGACTTATGAGGTAACTTCAAACGACAAAAAGTACGAGGGCAAATCGCTCATTCTTGCAACGGGCAACAAAAAGGTACGTCCAAACATCAAGGGCGTTGCCGATTTTGAGGGCAAGGGCGTAAGTTACTGTGCAATCTGCGATGGCTTCTTTTACAGAAAAAAGACTGTTGCCGTGCTCGGTGCGGGCGACTATGCACTGTCCGAGGCGGGCGACCTCGAAAACATTGTCGGCAAACTCTATCTTCTGACCGACGGTCAGCAGGCACCGGATACCGACAAGTACGAGATAATAACCAAAAAGATTGCCGAAATCAGGGGCGATGCAAAAATCGGTGCGGTTGTTTTTGAAGACGGCAGCGAGCTTGAACTGAACGGACTCTTTGTTGCTCTCGGTGTTGCAGGCGGTGCGGACTTTGCAAAAAAGCTCGGTCTTTCACTTGACGGCGACAGCATAAAGGTTAATGCCGATATGAGCACAAACCTTCCGGGTGTGTTCTCATGCGGTAACGTGACGGGCGGACTTCTTCAGGTCTGCAAGGCTGTTTACGAAGGCGGACAGGCAGGACTTTCAGCGGTAAATTATTTAAAAAGTAAGGAGAAATAATTATGGTAAAAGAAATCACAGAGGCTAATTTTGAGGCAGAAGTGTTAAATTCAGGTAAAACCTGCTTAATCGACTTTTTTGCAGTATGGTGCGGACCGTGCAAGATTATGTCACCCATCGTTGACGAAATCGCTGCCGAGATGCCCGACGTTGTTGTGGGCAAGGTTGACGTTGATGAGAACGACGAACTCGCAGAAAAGTATCAGGTAATGTCAATTCCTACCATTCTTGTAATCAAGGACGGCGAGGTTGCCGAAACTTTTATCGGCGTAACACCAAAAGAAAACATTGTTGCTGCACTCAGCTGATTTAAAAATATTGTCGGGCACCCCTCGGGTGCCCGTTTTGGTATAAAGATATGAAAAAGAAGATAAGATTGATTGCCGTTTTGCTTGCACTTGTTTTGTTGTTTTCGTCGTGTGCGAGGAGCAAACCTGCCGTGCAGGCTAACGCAGACGATTTTAAAACCAACTATACATATGTTTTTGTTCACGGTCTGTCGGGCTGGGGAAGCTACGACACTGCCAACAAGTTCCTCAAATACTGGGGAATGTTTGGCGGCGACCTTATGAAGTATCTTAACAAGCAGGGTTTCAACTGCGTCAGTGCGTCCGTTGCTCCGCACGGCAGTGCGTGGGACAGAGCGTGCGAGCTTTACGCTCAGCTGACGGGCAGTGTTGTGGATTACGGCGAGGCTCACAGCAAAAAGTGTAATCACGAGCGATTCGGCACCGATTATTCCGATAAGCCGCTTATAGAAGACTGGGACAGTAAAAACAAAATAAACCTGCTCGGTCACTCCTTCGGCGGTGCAACCGTAAGACTTCTTTCTGAACTTATGGCAAATGGCAGTGCCGACGAAATTGCCGCTACCGACAGCGAAGGTATTTCTCCGCTATTTACAGGCGGAAAGGCTGACTGGATTTACAGCATCACAGCACTTGCCGCACCGCACAACGGAACCACCGCATACGATGTGGGCGACGTTGAGGATGACGTTTCAAATTCACCAAAGCACTTTATTCAGGACAAACTGAACAGTCTTATGGCGTCTGCAAACAGCGAAGAGGACGACGGCAGGGCGGATTTTGACAATGCGAATTACGATATGCTGCTCGACAATGCTAAGGCACTTAACGAGAGAATCAGCACGCTGCCGAATGTGTACTACTTTTCGATTCCGTGCTCGTCGTGTACCGGGAACGATGACGGTACTTACTCGCCTGACGAAAGCAAAACCGAAATGCTTTTTGTCAAGACGGCAAGGCTTATGGGCAAGTTCACCGAAACTTCAGAAGGCGGCGTTGTTGCAGACGAAAGTTGGCTCGAAAACGACGGGCTTGTAAACACAATCTCAGCGACAGCACCGTTTAACGCCCCGCAGACCCAGTACCGTGAAGGCGAGGTAAAGGCTGGCGAATGGAACATTATGCCAACTTACGACGGCGACCATATGTCGCTGCAGGGCGGACTGTTCAAAACAAACGACGTGCGTGACTTTTACACCGCACACCTTATGATGATTAATTCCTTGGAGGGCTAAAATGACAGACGAAATGAAAGCGTTAATCGGATTTCAGCAGGGCGAACTTGATGCGGTTGCTCTTTACACCGCAATGGCAAAGGTTACGAAGGATGAGGAGATGAAACAGACTCTCACCAAAATGGCAGCCGACGAGGGCAAGCACGCCCGCATATTAAAAGAGTACACGGGCACAGTGCTTAAACCTAAAAGTACGATGAAAAATTTTGTTGTGCCTCTGTACAGAATGTTCGGCAAAAAGCCGCTTTTCAAGCTTATGGCTAAGTTTGAGTACGATTCTACCGACAAGTATCAGCCATACATAGATAAGTATCCGAACATAGCAGAAATTGCCGCTGACGAAACACGCCACGGCAATCTGCTGATTGATATGATGTGCAAATAAATAAATGCCTGTATGCTTATGCATACAGGCATTTTTGTTATACCATTTCTTCGGGTTTGAACACTTTGTCAAATTCCTCTGCGGACAGAAAGCCGAGCTTTACGCAAGCCTCTTTGAGCGAGATGTTTTCGGCAAACGCTTTTTTTGCCGTTTTTGCCGCATTTTCGTAACCTATGTACGGGTTAAGTGCGGTCACAAGCATCAGCGAGTTGTGAAGGTTGTGGTGCATTTTATCCCGATTTGCTTTTATTCCGCTTACGCAGTTTGCATTAAACGAGTTCATAGCGTCGCCCAGCAGACGTGCGGACTGAACAAAATTATAAATTGTGACGGGCATAAACACGTTAAGCTCAAAATTGCCCTGACTTGCTGCAAACCCGATTGCAGCGTCGTTACCCATAACCTGAACGGCAACCATTGTAACAGCCTCGCACTGCGTGGGATTTACCTTACCGGGCATAATCGAAGAGCCGGGTTCGTTTTCGGGTATAGTGATTTCGCCGAGTCCGAGCCTCGGTCCGCTTGCAAGCCAGCGGACGTCGTTTGCAATTTTCATAAGGTCTGCGGCAAGTGCCTTCAAAGCACCGTGGGCAAACACAATTTCGTCCTTCGAGGTCAGTGCGTGGAATTTGTTGTCGGCGGTCAAATACTTTGTGCCTGTAATCTCTGTAAGGGCAGCAGCAACCTCGGTGTCAAATCCTTTGGGTGTATTGAGTCCCGTGCCTACCGCAGTTCCGCCGAGTGCGAGTTCGCTGAGCGGCTCAAGGGAAGTTTCTATTAACTGACGGTCTTTTTCAAGGCTTGCACGCCAGCCGCTGATTTCCTGCGAAAACGCTATTGGCGTTGCGTCCTGCAGGTGAGTGCGTCCGCTTTTAATAACGCCTTCGTTCTCCTCTTCAAGCCTTTTCATAGTCGCAACCAAGCCGTCAATCGCAGGGAGCACCCTGTTCTTAACCGAGCTAACCGCAGCGATGTGCATCGCCGTTGGAAAGGTGTCGTTAGAACTCTGGCTCATATTTATGTCGTCGTTCGGGTGGCATAATTTTTTGCCCGCAATCTCGTTAGCACGGTTTGCAATAACTTCGTTTGCGTTCATATTAGACTGAGTTCCCGAACCCGTCTGCCATACCACGAGCGGAAAGTGTTCGTCAAGTTTTCCGTCTGCAACCTCGTCGCAAGCAGTGCAGATAGCTGCGAGTTTTTCGTCAGTCATTTTTTCGGGGCGGAGCTTGTTATTTGAAATTGCGGCAGCCTTTTTAAGCAGACCGAAGGCGTGCGTGATTTCACGGGGCATCACTTCGATGCCTTCGCCTATTTTAAAGTTGTCTTTGCTACGTTGAGTCTGGGCTCCCCAGTACCTGTCGGCAGGAACTTTAACTTCACCCATTGAGTCGTGTTCAATACGAAAGTCCATAATGTTCTCCTATAATAACGGGCGGATATAATCCGCCCGTGTAATTGCATTATTCTTCAAGCGAACCTCTGCGTTCTGCAAGAGCCGCTGTGATTTTTTCTTTCTTTTCGCCGACGATGTCGTATTTGAGAATCGGGAAAATTGAAATCAGTGCAAGGATGCCGGGCAGTGCGGTATACGCAAAGAAGATTAAGTCTTTGTTGCAGTCTGAAAAATCTTTGATTTTAAGTGCGTCGTAGTAGCCTGAAGCACCAACAAATATAAGACCTACTGCCATACCGAGAGCAAGGCAAACTTTGATTGTGAGAGTGAGAATCGAGTAGCACGCACCCTCGTTACGCTTGCCTGTTTCATACTCGTATGCGTCAACGCAGTCAGCCGTCATAATCATTGGCATAAGTGTAACTGCACCAAACTGTAAGCCGATAAGGAACAGCGACGCATAAAACAGAACTGTAAGAACGGTGTTTTTAGGATTCTCAAACCAGAAGTGGCCGATTGCGAACGAGAATATCGAAGCGGCAAATCCGTAAACCGAAAGAAGAATATATGTTTTTTTCTCGTTGAGTTTTTTAATAAGGAACGGGCAGATTGCCATACTTATCATTGAGCCAATCGCCGTCACAATGCCAAGAACAACAACAAGATTCTGGCTGCCGAGGATTATTGAAGCAGCCTGCACCTGAATGCCCATAGCCATCTGTCTTCCAAATCCGAGGAAGTACGAAATAATCACAAGCATAAACGGTTTGTTAGCCTTGAGTGCGGCAAACATTTCTTTAAAACCGATGGTTTCGCTTGAGGTGTTTGTAACCCTCTCTTTGTTAACAATCGGAATGAGCGAAAACAGAACACAGCCAAAAATCGCTGTGAGTATACCGACAAATAGGAACTCGGTTGAATTCATAGGTGCGTCCTGCTTGCCCTCGAGTCCTATAACCTTAGAACCCTGCGGAACGATAAGGCACACTATAGGTACTATTACGGCACAGGCGGAAAATCCAATCTGTTTTGCGGTGTTCGAAATCGAAACGACGTTTGTTCTCTCAGTAGGATTCGGTGTGAGTGCAGCGGCAATACCCTGTGACGGAACGTCGCCCATTGTCATTGCAATTGACCATATAAGGCTTACAACAAAAATCCACACATACAGCATTACGCCTTTAAACGGCACGTTGACAAAAATGAGGATTGTTGTAATAAGCAGCGGAGCGAGTGAGTAAAGAATCATCGACTTGAACTTGCCGATTTTACTCTTTGAGCGGTCAACAAGGTTGCCGACAATCGGGTCAGCCGCAGCCGATACTATCTTTGCAACAAGAATAAGAATTGCAACAATAATAACATCTGCTTTAAGAATTGAACCCGAAAACTCTGCCTGATATGTAAACAGCAGACCTACAATAGCCTGAAAACCAAACAGGCCGAGCGAGTAAGAGATAATTTCTTTTAAACTAAGGTGCTTTTGTTTAGTGATGTCTTTGATTTCTTCTGACATAGATTTACTCCTTTACGTTTTGCTGAGGTGTGTATATCCATTTTGAAAAGCCCTGCGGTACCGTAACAAGCGGCAGCCCTTTGTGGTAAAAAATTCTCAGCCGTTTTTCACGCACCCAGCCTTCTCTGCCTTTAAGATACGAGCCGCTTTGCTGGTCAACCCAGTAAAACACTGTTACGGGATGGTTTATTTCACTTTCAAATTTGTCAATAAACGTTTTGAAAAATTCTGTTTCAAACGGTCTGCCAAGGTACATAACGGTAATGTCGGACAAATCCTGTTTAAATGCGTCGCCTGCAATAATTTCAACGTTGTCAAACTGCTTTGCCCAGTCTGACGCAATTTTTGCAACGTCACCGTTCAGTTCAACACCTCGGATTTTTCCTTTAAAACCGTATTCGGCAGCCATATATGCAAGCACTCTGCCCTTACCGCAACCGATGTCGGCAAACACGTCGTTTTTGTCAAATTTTTCGCCTTCAAACATCCGACGCAGTGCGGGGTAGGGCGACGACTCGCTGCCCGTTGCACCCATATCTTCACGGTGCTGCGACGCAACGTAGTTCCCAAGCGACATTCCCACAAGTTTTTTGTCGTGCCTGATGTCAACTTCTTGCGATAACCGCTTGACCCTCGAATTGAAAAACCTGACAAACTTATTGTTGAGTATTTTATTAGGTAACTTTTTCATTAATCGTCAAAAACTTCCTTGAAGATGTCAACATTTGCAAGTTTCATAACCGAGCTGAAAAGCATCGAGCCGTAAACGGGCATAACACGGTTGAAGGTGGACATAGCGTGGGCGTCAAATCCTCGTACCTGCATAGGATATTTGTACTCTATGCCACGCATAATCATTCTGACCATTCTGTCGCAGTCGGTTGAAATCATATTCATAACCTTCTGACCTTTGTCGTTTGACTCTTCACCCTGATTGCGGAAAATGTCTGTTTTTGTAAATCCCGGGCAAACAAGACTTACATACATCTTACCTCTGAACTCAACACGCAGCGCCTCGGTAAAGCCTTTGAGTGCCGACTTTGACGCAGAGTACATAGAAGTACCCGCAAGAGTCATAAGTGCTGCCGACGAGTCGATGTTGATTACAGCGGGAGTTTCTGATTCAAGAATCAGGGGCAGCATAGTTTTAGTGGAATAAATGCAGGAATAAAAATTGATGTTCATAGCCTGCTCAATTTCTTCGTATGAGTATCTGTCAAACCTCTTGAACTTAGGCAGTATACCTGCATTGTTAATAAGTATATCAACCTTTGTGCCGTTTGCTTTAAGTTCTTCGGCAAAACTCTCCCAGTTTTCACGCTTTGACACATCAAAGAGTTTGTACGAGAAACGGTCTTTGTACTCGTCGCCGAGTTCTTCTATAAACTTAAGCATTTTTGGTTCGGACCTTGCAATACCAATAACGGTACAGCCGTGTTTTTTTATAAGAGTGGCAGCAATACCTGCTCCCATACCGCCCGAAGCACCTGTTACCACTGCGGTTTTTCCGCTGAGCCAGCAATTACTCATATTTATTACCTCCGAATACAAAGAATAATTCTATATAATTATACAATAAATATTAAATTAATACAATGTTTTATTATATAAATTTGGAGGACTTACCAAAAGTGTATAAAAAATGAATAAAAATTAGCAAAAATATTGCTAATTGAATTTTTATGTGTTATTATATGCACGCGTGGAGGTGAATTGTATGGACAAAAGAATTGTCAAAACCAGACTGGCTGTATTTAACGCAGTTTTTGATCTGGCAACAGAGAAAGAACTTGACAAAATAACCGTAGTTGAGCTTTGCAATCGTGCAGGTATTAACAAAAGCACGTTTTATCTTCACTATAAAAGTATCGACGATTGTTTTCAACAGTGTTTTGATTATTTCGCCGGCAGAATTCTTGACTTAAGCAAGGGCATAAATTACATTGATATGTCTGTTTCTCCCGAACAAAACGTAGCAGCAATCCTTGACGTGGTGGAACAAAACATCAAATACTTCGAGCGTTTTAAAAACAGCGTGATTTATGAGTCGGCAATTAAGTCGTTAAAAGACAGCTTTGTTCAGTCAATTTGCAAAACCAATAACATTAATGTAAACGACAATTATCACGAAGTTGCCAAGGTTACATTCCTTGTCGGCGGTTGTGCGGACGTCATTATTAAAATGATGCCAAACTTCAACCGTGAAGAAATTGAAAAAATAATGATTAATGTTATAAAAAGAAAATAACGGGGCAACCCGTTATTTTTCTTTTATTTTTATAACTTCTATTAGGTGATTTATCCGCTGGTTTTCCGGCGGCAGCGTCATATAGTCGCCGTACATTTTTGTAAGATATTCCTCATATCCCACAGGTGCTTTTAGCATTGCACCTTCAAATTCAAGCTCACAGGTTGTGAGCATTTTTTCTTTTTCTATAGCGGCCTTTATTCCTCCCCAAGAGGAACTCGCTGCATAACGTGAGCTTTCCAACGGGTACTGCATTGCGATTTTTTGCATTTTTTTGCCGTAGTACTCAGCACCCTTTATTCTCGAAAAAGCTATTACGGGTATTTTTACAATTTTGCGAAGAAGTGTTTTGCCGCTCCCGTATTCGCAGCAGGCATTTTCAAGCAGGAAAGCATAGCGTTTAATGCGTTCTGCTTTAGATGACAATGTTTTTTCTTCAAGTTGAGGTAGGCCGTCTATCGGGAAAATATCAACCCAGAGTTCAGTATGAAGTGAGGTCTTCGAGTTAACTATTTTTGTGTTCATATCAAGTACTTTTGCAAAAGGATACGGCGAGTTTTCTGCGGTAAGGCTGACGAGCTTGTAGTTTTCGCCTATGGGTTCGGTTTTAACAAGTTCGTGCAGTCTGTTGTAGTCTTCACGTGGCATAGCCAAATCTATGTCGTCGTCCCACGGAATAAATCCTTTATGCCTTACCGCACCGAGAAGCGTGCCGCCGACCATAATATAACTGAGTCCGTGTGCGTCACAGTATTTTACAACGTCAAGGGTGATTCCAAACAGAGCCTTTTTTAACTCATCACCCGTCAGAATATGATTATCCATTTTTCGCTCCAATTTTAGATTTTATAAATTTAACAGCGTGGTTTATACCCGTTAACGTAAAGTATTCACGTTCAACAATCAGCACTGCAAAGTAAATTACTCCGCCGCCTGCAATAAGAATTACAAGGCTTGCTGCGTTAAGCGGCAGCTTTTCGGACAGTATCCACAGCACTGCCAGCATTACGCCGCCTGCAACGATATACTTGCCGCAAAGCGTAAAGATTTTGCCTACGCTGAAATAGCGGTGACGTGCCACATACATAAGCATTGCAACCATAATAACTACTTCGCCTGCAACAGAGGCAACAGCCGCACCGTCAGCCTGCATATTCGGTATAAGCACGGCATTGAGTATTACGTTAACCGCACCGCCGATTAAAACGCATACGGTGTAAACGTTCTGACGTCCCGTCGAGATGAAAAACTGCGTTGACGAGGTAGAGTTGAGTGCAATCGGCACAAACAGCAGTGCCATAATACAGAGTACGTTGATTACGGGTTCAAACCCGTCACCGAAGAATACGGGTACGAGCGTGCGTGATACACCTATTACGCCGCACATCAGAGGCACTCCCAAAAACCACACAAATCGGTATGAGCGGTACAGGTAATCTTCCATTTCGTCAATCTTGTTTTCTGCGTACGCCTTTGAACTTTTCGGCAACAGGACGGTGTTGAGTGCGGTAATCATAATAAGAGCCATTTTAACAATTTTGTTGCTCTGCTCATAGTATCCGTTTTGGGCGTCGCTCTGAGTGATTACACCAATCATGGTTTTGTCGAGCATTTCGTACATCTGCAGTGCCATCGCAGGTATGAAAAGCTGCATTATAACGCCGAAATCCGTAAACGGTTTTGGCTTGTAGCCGTCAACTTTTACAAGATATTTTCTTAAATACGGGATTATTGACAGGTTGCCGAGGAAGGTGAGTCCTGCAAGCATCAGCACGTATTTCCAAAGATCGTCGGGGTTGTGAATAAAAACAAATATTATTACTACGTTAAGCAGCTTAATAGCATAGTTACGCAGTGCAACTCTGCGAAAGTCCTCCATACCCTGAAAGAACCACGCCGTGTCGCACAGTGTGGCAAGAAGATAAAAGCCCTGAATCAGTGCTATACCTTTGTTTTTTGCAAAAACAAGCACATAAACGGTGTATAGCACAAGTGCCAAACCGGATGTTACAAGGCGTAACGTCAGAATATCCCAGAACTTTTTGCTTCTGCCCACAGGGTCGTCCTGCAGAATACCAATCTGCTTGCTGCCGTAAGTCGATGTGCCAAGTACCGAAAAAATTACAAAGTAACTTACTATTGAGTACGTAAAGCTGTATATACCAATGCCGTCTGCACCGAGGGCACGTGATATATACGGTGTTGTGACAAGCGGCACAATAATTGCAAGCAGCTGATAGCTTGTGTTAAATATATAATTTTTAACTACTTTTTTATTGCTTGACATATAATCTCCGTTAATTTTTTATTTTAAAATACGATTTCGGATATACATCACTTCTGTTCGTTTCAGGTGCACCCGAAGCTATGCCGTAAACGATAAACATAAATGCTATCGCAGGATTGAAAAATCCTGTTTCTGAAGTCGAAGAACTAAATGCGTAAGTCATTACTGCAAGCATGCACCAACCGGCATATTTATTTGTTTTGATTTTCTTGACAGAAAGTGCGGTCATAATTACAACGGTGACTGCAAAAAATACGGAGCCAAGCCAGCCGGATTCCGCAAAAATTCCTGGCCAGAAAACATCGCCGACCGGTTGGTCCTTATAATATCCACGCATATATCCTAAATTGTAGTAAAACGGCGAGCCGTTGGCATAGGCAACTGTTGTTCCGTATGTGCCGAAACCTGCACCAAGCGGGAAATGACTGTTTGCAATGGAAATGCCGTCTCGCATCATTTTAAGTCTAATTGGAGCATATCGTCCTGCTGATTCCGTGAAATACAGCTCGAATTGACTTGAAGCCAAATATATAGCAACGCATATCGCTGCGACAAACAGCAATCCCTTGAATGGCAGATTGTATTTTATAAATACGAAGTAAATCAGAATTATAATAAATATCGCGGCGATTGCCTTAGCCCTGAAAGTTAGAATTGTAATAACGGACAGTATGATAATATAATACATGTTGCTCTTTGCATACTGCATATTAAGTATCAAAACAGAAATCATCAGCATGCAAAATGCTGCGAGATATGTTGGATGATAGAAAAATAACTGGAGAGAATTAGTGAAGAATCTGAAGTCGTATTTTTTGAAAAACGGATTAAAAAACAAGTCGTGAACGGAGTACAATAAGAGCACTATCGAAATAATTTTAGCGGCTAAGTTTGTGTGCTCGTAAAATGTTTTGGTATCGACAACTCCTTGTCTCGAAAGTTCAAATGCTCCTCGGTAAAAGATGAAGAACTTAATGCATACAAACGCATCAAGGATTATAACCATAATCGTGGCATAGTTGTTTAATATCGATGATAAGAAACACATCAAAAGATATAATGAGTAAAAGACAATCATTATCCTTTCGGCGTAGCTAATAGATATCCTTTTTTTGGACATTACGTATACAAGATACAGTATTATAAAAATTTGGAATGCTTCGTCATAATATGTCACAATTTGCAACAACGACGGAGGTACTGTCATCTGAAGGGCGTTTTGCATAGACATTAGAAAGAAAATAACGCCTATAACCCCTTTTTTGATAATGATAATGCAGAAAACACAAAGAGCAAGAGTGACCGCAAGTAAGGTGTATCTTACGGCACTTTTGAAAAGAGGAGAAATCATGAATATAATCGTGGTAACTGCAGTTAACATATCTTTAAATCTTACCTTCATCAGTAACTCCTCCTTACTTACTCGTTAATATTTGTTATCAAGTGCTTTCATCATATTCTCCACCGTCGGCGGATTCACGCCAAGGGCGTTGATTGGCTCGCTGAAGGCGAGCGACTTTTGCTTAACGTCGTCATAACTGCCTATAACCTTTGCAGGCACGCCGCCCACAACGCTTCCGTCGGGAACGTCTTTTGTAACTACAGCACCTGCCGCAACAATACAGTTGTTGCCTATTTTTACGCCGAAATTTATAATGGCATCTGCACCTATGTAAACGTTGTTGCCGATTTCAACCCTGTCAAAACGGCAGCGATGCACGTCTGTTTTGTCCTCGTAATTAAACACAACGTTTGCAATACTGTGCGTTACAATCCTTACGCCTGCAGCAACGGCAACATTGTCGCCGAAAGATACCAAAAACGGTTCGGCAGGCAGTATTGTAGACTGAAAGAAGCAGTGTTCGCCGACCGAGGCGAATACTTTTTTCTTTTTAAGGTACGCCATTTTTTTCCAGCCGTTACGCATGGTTATCATTTTAATCTGCAGACGGTATCTTCTGAGTGCGTCATACAGTACATACGGTGTCATAGTCAGTCCTTCTTTTTTAATGAGTTTTTTATTTTGCCCCACAGCACCGAAAGTGCAGTGCAGATTGCAAGGTTAAGAACAGTTGTTACAGCTAAGATAATTACACTGTTAAGCGTAATTCCTGCTTTTTCAATCGCAATTCGCAGTACGTTCTGCACAAGGTAGTGAAAGCCGAAGATGTAAAGGCTGTGCCGTCCGAGAAGTTCAGACACGGGCACCTCTTTTTGCCTGTGTGCAAAAAGAATTATCAGCAGGCTTCCCGATATTGCCGTCAGGCAGAAAAGCCACGGTACTTCAAACTGAACGTTATAATACGAAAATGCCTTGTCGTTGTAGTAAGTAAAGTAAAATGCCTGTGAGGTGCAGAATGCAAATATTGCCGCAGGAAGCATCAGCATTTCTGTTTTCTTTTTGATGTCCGCCTTTTGAATCAGCGTGCCGATGTATATAAACAGCAGCGAAACCACCGCAGCTTCAAGGCTGAGCGGCAGACTGATTTGCGGGGATATGAATATTATTGCAACCGACGGAACCGTGCAGCAGAGTGCAACAATCCATTTGTTTTTTATAAACTTAAAAATTACAAACAGAATCACCTGTGCCGCAAACATACACGGCAAAAACCACAGGTTTGAAAACGCCGATTTGTTTGTAAGCAAAAGGGTGTTAAGTATGCCCGAAGGTGTTTTTAGTGTTTTAAAAAATTCACTGTCGGTCTTGAACACAAAACGCTCCGCAAGGTGCGACGCAAATATCAGCACTGCAAAAAGAAGGTAGGGGAGCATAAGCCCTTTGGCACGCTTTTTTGCAAAAGACTTAACCGTGTCCCCGCTTTTTACCCTGAACACAAGTCCGCTTATTACAAAGAACAGCGGCATATGAAATGAGTATATAACCCGTTCAACGCCCGTTAAGCCCGTAGAGTATTCACTGACGCCGTGACCTATAACAACAAGCGTTATCGCAACGCCTCGTGCTATGTCAATATAATGCTTTCTGTTTGTCAGCTTGCCGTTCATTACTGCTCCTTGGGTTTGTAAACGTATTCCTTCGTCTTGTATCCAAACATCCCTTTGATGTTGAAGATTATTCTTTTAAGCGTTAGTTTTTTTCTGTTTGCCCAGATGCTTTTGGCGTAGTAAACCGCTTTGTTTTGTCTGCTCTTTTTCAAAACAAAATCGGCGGTGATTTCATACGGCTTGTCCGTTGTGACATCGGGGTAGATAGTAAGCATTTTGCTTTTGTCGTAGTGTTTCACCTTAATCGTGGTAGGTCTGCACCAGTAGTGGAGGTAAAGCATTTCCTCGCTGTAAAGTTTGCCTTGGTGAACGTAACGCCTGAGCAGTGTGCCGTCTTGCCAGGTAAAAATCTGATGCTTGTTTTTGTACTGCTCTTCCTCCGTCTGCCACGACAGATTAAACGAGTAGTCGTACTTAGCAAGGTTTGCAAAGTCGATTCCCATATAAACGGGTACGCCGAGTTCTTTGTAAATTGACTGCATATACGGTTCGTCAAACGCATAGCCTTTGTCGGTCGAGTACACCTCAATATAATTTTCAAATTTTTTTGAAATATGACGGTATCTTGCGTTTACCTCGGGCGTGTTTTTGTAAAGGTTAGAGTGCCCGTTAAAGCCTATACGCTCGTAGTTGCCAAGCACTTCGTCCGTGTAAAACTTGCGGATATTACCCCAGATTAAGTCAACGTCGCAGTGACCCCAGAAGTCGTAGCCTTTAAGTTCGTCGGCAAAAATTTCGCCGTAGGCGGGCTTGAAGTCGCAGAGTTTGTACGGCTTTTCAAGAAAAATCTTGAAGTCAAAAATTGCCTGTGCCTTCTTTTTCATATCGTCAAAGGTCATATATGTGACCTTTACATTTTCGGGATAATCGTATTCTGTTTTGTCATCGGTAAATACCAAAAAATCAACCGTGGGATTGCATCCTGCACTCATCAGCCACAGTTTCATATACTTTGGGAATTTGCCGAAGTACGGGATTATATATGCAATTGAATACATCAGATTAACTCCATAAACTGCTCGACCCTTCTGTTGTCGGACAGTTCGTCTCTGTATTTAAGGCAGTTGTTTACGTAAATATCATTATTATTAACAATCTCATCGAGATCTCTTTCGCACCATTCATCATCAGCAATTCCGAGTTGGTATTTACTGATATAAGCTGCGTTATATGGTACGGTGGTGGTTATTACGGGCGTGCCGCACGCAATTGATTCAACGACGGAAACTAAATTGTTGTCCTTGCGTGTGTAAATCAGCATCGCCTGTGCTTTTGCAAGATATTCCTTTAGTGTTTCGTGCGGCACTTTGCCAAAAAACTTTACTCTGTCCTTAATGCCGCAGGACTGTGCCAAAGCCTGCAGGTTGTTATGCTCCTCGCCTTCGCCGAAAATATAAAGATTGTAGTCGTTCCCGTCGTTTACAAAATCGGCAAACGCACGAATGGAAAGGTCAATCTGTTTGCGGGCGATAAGCTGCGAGGGGATTATAAAAAAGTTCTCTTTTTTTGTGCGTGGTGAGAATTTTTCAAGATTAACGCCGTGGTCGATTATTTTGTCCGACACGTTTTTGCAGTATTTTGAAATAAATTTCTTTGCCTTTTCGCTTCTTGCCACAACAGTAACTTTGCCGTAAAACATCCTTGCAATAATGCCGTACCACAGTTTTGACGGTATTTTGTGCATAATGTTGTTGTGCTTGGCAAGTTCCTGCCACACTACTACCTTGCAGCGTGCGTTCCTTACAGCCATAAACGACAGCAGTGAGAACACCTCGCTTGTGATTACCAAATCAAAATTCCTGCTTTTAAGCAGTTTTTTTATTGACGGGCAGTAGGGGAGTACGTTTGCGGGAAATAGTTTTGTGAGTTTTGTTTTTGCCCAGTAAATTTCAAAAGGATACTCTTCGTTTGCAACAGGTTTGTAGTCGTCTGCTGCAAACAGCGTCACCTCGTGACCGCTGTTTTTAAAAGCAAGGCACAAGTCGTAAATCATTGTGTCCTTAATTGAGCTTACCTTTTTGATTTCGTGCGTTTCGCTTGTGTAGAGGATTGCGTTAACAATCAGAATTTTCATTATTCCTTCTCCAGTTGCTTTGCTATATCTGCGTCAACAATCGCTTCGCCCGTAGTGCCTTCAAGTGCGGTTTTTGACGCATCTGAAAGTCCGTCGTTAACCACTGCACTCATATCGCAGGTGGACAGACTGTCGAGTTCTTCTTTTGTTACCCTGCCGTCACGCAAATCACGGCAGATTTTGTTTTCGTACATAGAGTACTTTTTATCTTTAAAGTAGCGTAAAAATTTGTGCTTCACTACCCACGCAGCGGGCACCCATATGTACTTGTGCATAGCGGGCGACACGGAACCTATCATCCAGCACTGGCGGTCGCAGTGGCGTACTTTTTCACGCACCTTTTCCGCCTGCTCGCTGCTCCACAGTTCGTCCCAGCTTTGCTCGCAAAGGTTGCCCATAACCTCTTTTTCTTTGGTGCCGTTGCAGGGCATAACGTCGCCGTAAGGGTCAATGAAGAACGTGTCAAACGCCATATCGCACGGAAGCAGTCTTTTCTGCCCGTAAATGTAGTTTATAAGTCCGTGGTTAAAGTATGCCCTGAACCATTTTTTGGGCGAATTCGACTTAAGGAGTTCGTTAATAAGTTCCTCAAAATTCTCTGCAACTGCCTGACGGTCGTGAATAATGTTTTTTGCCTCTACAAAATAAAAAGAATTGTGAAGCGACGCTGTTGCAAACTCCATATTCATCTCGTCCGACAGTCTGTAAAGCGGCACAAGGTCTTTTGCGTTGACGTCCTGTACGGTCATACCGAAACCTACGTCGGGATGATTCATTTCCACAAGCTTTTTAAGCGTTGTGTACCCTTTGTTAAAGCCGTCGTCAAGTCCACGGATTAAGTTGTTCGTTTCCTCCAGACCTTCAATCGAAATACGTATGCCGACGTTCGGGAATTCGTTGCAAAGGTCGATTATTCTGTCGGTAAAAAATCCGTTTGTCGAAATTACTATTCTGTCGCTCTTCTTGTAAAGTTCACGCACTATGTCTTTGAGGTCGGTGCGTATAAAAGGCTCGCCGCCTGTGATGTTTGTAAAGTACATCGGCGGGAGTTTTTTAATAGTTTCAATTGTGATTTCTTCGTCGGGTGTTGACGGGGCTTTGTATCGGTTACACATTGTGCATCTTGCGTTGCAGCGGTATGTAACTATAACAGTGCCGTTTAATTTTTTTTGCATATAAACTTACTTCCTAAAAGAGAAAATATTTTTTTTACGGCAAACGAAAATGCCGTGGCAAGCACAAAAGTAATCGACGCCGTGATTATATACGACACGGTGTCGCTTCCTGCGAGGTGAGCAAGCCCCGCCTTTTCAATAAGTTTGTAAAACATCATATGGCAAAGGTATATTTCCATACTTATTGAACTGAAAAACGCCGTTACCTTATTGTGCAGAATTTTTGTGTCGTTGCCGACTGCGTATACTGTAATCAGTGCGAACAAAGGCAGTGCAGTCCACAGCTGTGACCCCTGCCGGAAAAACAGTGCCGCACAGCATAAACAAGTGACAAACAGCGGTATACGAAGCCGCTTTGCCCATTTTGCAACAGAATCCCTGTAAAGATAGATTATTCCGCCCGCCAGAAAATACGGCGAGCAGTAAACGATGTTTGAACGGTAGTCAAAGTTAACCGTATGTTCCTTGTTAAAAAAGTAATAGACGCACAGCAGGTTAAATACTATGCACAGTGCAAAAACACCCAGTGCCCGCTTTTTTGTTTTGATAAGAAAACAGAAAAACGGAAAGACAATATAAAAAACAAAAATCAGTCCGATAAACCAGCCAACGCCGATTACGGAAATATTTGCGTTTGGCAACAGTCCGAAGCAGAGGGTGAGGTCTGCAAACAGTTCGGCGGCGGTATCAAGACTCGGTGACGCTGCAAAGTCAAGAAGGCACATCAGTGCAAAAAACGGAAAAATCTTAGCAAAACGCTTACCGTAAAAATCGGCAGGCGTGATTTTGCCGCCGCTGATTTTACCGTAGTAACCGCAGCACATAGAAAATGCACTTACTATCATAAACAGATAAACAAGTTCACCGAAAGAGGCGATAACGGTATCACCTAAAAATGCACCGATTTTGTAGCCGCCGTTAAGCAGCACGTGCATTAAAACTATTCCGAGTGCTGCAAAG
This sequence comes from Oscillospiraceae bacterium, assembly GCA_015065445.1. Lineage (GTDB taxonomy): Bacteria > Bacillota > Clostridia > Oscillospirales > Acutalibacteraceae > Eubacterium_R. The sequence goes on from SVQF01000003.1 coordinate 47,121, forward strand.
GCACGCACGCCGTCGAGCGACTCATATCTTTTTGGTTTAATTGTTTCCATATTATTCCGTATAAATCTTAATCAGTTTTTCGCAGTAGGTTTCTGCGTCGTCAAACGATGTTTCAAGGCAGTTTTTACTCAGTTCGTCCGCATTCTGCACGGCTGTGAGTATTGCTCGCTCAAAATCTTCAGCGTCGCCGCTGTTAAACAGCACGCCTGTTTTGCCGTCCTTTACGAGTTCGGGGATTCCGCCTATGTTTGCACCCACAACGGGAGTGCCGTACATAATGCTCTCCATTACGGAAAACGGGCAGTTGTCGTAGCAGGTGCTCGGACATACCGAACAGGCTGCCTTGCGTATGAGCATTTCGAGTTCTTTGCCGCTTTTAAACCCTACGTTTTCAACGTTTTCCGCTTCGTCAAGCAAATCCTCAAGGTCGCCCGAACCCGCACAGATAAACCTGATATTCTTTGCTTTCGGCATTAGCTCAACGCCTTTTTCCTTGCTGTACCTGCCAAAGTATAAAACGTAGTTTTCTTTTTCAACATCTGCACCGGGTTGCTTTTCAATAAAGTTGTGCATAGCAACCGTCTTGCCCGCAAGAACGGGATTTTGGCCCATCTTGCTTTTCAGGAATTCACTGCAGCAGATGATTTTGTCAAAATACTTGTAAGTGCCGAGCGTTTTGTAAAGCGTAGCCTCGCAGGTGCCTATAATGCTTTTGACTTTTGAGCCGTGAATGCAGCTTTTTTTCGTGCAGTTGATAAACCTGCCGCCCGCACATTTTTCGCACACCTGACCGTCCTTGTCAAACATAAGGTGGTTGGGGCAGATAAGTTGCCCGTCGTGTGCCGTGTAAATAATTTTAACTTTTTTGCCCGCACGCTTTTTGTAATTCTGTGCGGCGTAAAGTATGCTCGGCGTGAGCTGATAGTTGAAGTTGTTGATATGTATAATGTCGGGCTTGAAGTCGTCAAGCACGGCAGTGATTTTGCGTTTAGCCTCTGATGAGTAGATTGTTTTAACGGGGTAGGTGAGCTTTTTCAGTTTGCTGCCGCCGTGAAAATCCATATCTTCGGTGTACTGTTCAGCGGCGTTGCCAACGCATCTGCCCTCGTGCTCCATACCGAAGTACTGCACCTCGTGACCGAGTTTTGTCAGCTGTTCGCCAAGTTTGAAAATATATGTTTCCGAACCGCCGTTCGGGTGCAGAAACTTGTTTACCATCAAAATTTTCATCTTAGCAGTCCTTCGTATAATTCAAGTGTTTTTTTGGTTACGTCGTCCCAGTTGTATTTGCCGCATACGTATTCGGTACTTACCTCTTTTAAGCGGCGTACCTTATCGGTGTCGCTCAGCATACAGCCGAGTTTTTCTTTTAAATCGGATGCGTCGCCCTTTCTGAAGTATACGGCGTTATCGCCGCACACCTCCGTACACTCCGCAATGTCGGAGGTAAGGCAGGCGTTTCCAAAACTCATAGCCTCAAGCAGACTTATCGGCATACCCTCCAAATCACTCGGAAGGCAGTAGATGTATGCGTTGGAGTAAAGTTCGCCGAGTTCCTTGCCCTGAACAAATCCCGTAAATATAATTCTGTCGTCGCCGTCTGCAAGTGCTTTTAGTTCGTTTTCATATTCCGCAGTGTGACTTGAGCCGCCTGCGATTACAAGTTTTTTATCTGTGTCAAGCTTTTTATACGCCTCAATCAGATAGTGAACGCCCTTTTCGGGCACAAGGCGTCCCAGATATAGAATATATCCGTCTTTTTCAAGCGAGTATTTGTCGGCAATTATGTCCGCCGCCTCGCTTTCGGGCTTGTCTATGCCGTTTGGGATAAATACTGTTTTACGTGCGTAAGCGGTTTTAAAATACTCCTGCACGTTTTTGCTCAGCACAATTACTGCATCGGCGTGCCTTGCCGCTGTTCTTTCGCCGAATTTAAGGAACTTTGTGGCAAATCCGCCCCATTTAGCACGCTGCCAGTCCAGTCCGTGAATTGTTGCAACACATTTTTTGCCAAACAGTTTTGCAAGCAAAATCATGGAGCAGGGACCTTCAGCGTGGAAGTGAATAACGTCATACCCGCCAAACATCGCCTTCAGAGTGGCAACGGCACTGTAAATTATCGCATTGAGCGACGAGCGGTTCGGAGTAGGTATCCATTTGATTTTTACGCCGTTCCATTCGTTTGCAGCCACCGTGTTGAAGTCCTTGCCTGCAATATGTTCGCTCTTCCTGTTATACGCCGTAACCTCGTTGCCCGCAGACGCCATTCGGCTGCAAAGTTCGCCCACAACTATTTCGATTCCGCCTTCACGTGACGGTATTCTTTTGTGACCAATCATTGCAATTTTCATTTGCTTTATTCGGCTCCTTTGTGCGTAAGTACAACGTAAACAGTTTTAAGCAGGATTTTTATGTCAAGACCGATAGACCACTCGTCTATGTACTGACAGTCGAGTTTTACAACCTCTTCAAAATCGGTAATCTCACTTCTGCCGCTTGTCTGCCACATTCCCGAAATACCCGGTCGCATAGACAGACGGCGTTTGTGCCTGCTTTCGTATTGTTCAAATTCGTCAATCGTGGGCGGTCTTGTACCCACAAGGCTCATGTCGCCCCTCAGAACATTAAAGAACTGCGGAAGTTCGTCAATGCTGTATTTGCGGATGAACTTTCCTACTTTTGTAATCCTCGGATCGTCCTCCATCTTGAACATAAGCCCGTCCATTTTGTTGCCGTTTTCGAGTTCGTTTTTATGCTCTTCGGCGTCAACATACATCGAACGGATTTTGTAAATGTTAAAAATTCTGCCGTTTTTTCCCACACGTTGCTGTTTGAATATCAGCGGACCGGGGGATTCTTTTTTCAGCGGAATTGAAACAATTGCCATTACGGGCAGAGTAACAATGCAACCGATTACGGATACAACAATATCCGTAACTCTTTTTATGGCAAGAGCACCCGTGCTGTATGTAGCGGCAGCAAACGTTGCCATAGGATACCCTGCGTAAACCTTGCAGTTGATGTTGTCAAACTTGCTTTCGCTGAGCATTTCGCTAAGAACGGGGATGTGCAGATGCACCGTGATACCCATATCCTCAAGTTCTTCAACGATTTCCTGCACTTCGCTACTGTCGCTGTAATCGAGGTTTATAAACACCTCGTCAAGCGGAGCGGAGCGAATCCAGTCCATATAGTTTCCGTCAGTTGACACAACGGGTATGTCGCATATGCTTTTTATACCTGTTTTGTTTCTTGGCTCAAGCACGCTATCAAATGAGCTGCCGGTCTGAAAAGCGGGAGCTTTTGCAGTGCTGTACTCTTTGTCAGCAAGCATAATACCCGAGATGTTAAGCGACCAGTCGTCTTTAATACCTCTTACAAAGTCCTCGGCAATATCGCTTGTGGTGATAATGCCCACAAGCGACGCCGTTCTGCTTTTTGTAAAGAATCCGGTAATCCACCGTTTGAGAAAATATCTTTCGGGTACAAGCAGTACAATATACACCAGATAGCCCGAAAGCAGCATATAACGTGAATCGACAATCGGGTTTTTAAGCAGCAGAATAACTGCCGAAAACATAAGGTATGTAAGCGTTGCATTTCTGAACAGCGACATAAGTTCGAGCGAGCGGTTACGCTGTTTGATGTCGAGATTTGAGTAAAATCCGCTGTAAACCACTATAAACGAAAACAGCAGAGACATAAAGTATCTCAGCCAGTCGTTGCCTGAGTATCCGCCTATACGGTAGATTACGAAGTGAAAAATAACGTATGAAATTGCGTTTGCAAGTACGAGGCACAACAGGTCTGAGAAAAATTCAAGCCAGAACTGTACCTTACCTCTTTTATTCATTTAATCACCTTAATTATAATTATAGTTGTAGTTGTAATTGTAGTTATAATTGTATCTTCTGTAATAAGAATAATACTTCTTTTTGTCACTGCTTACGTCGTTGAGGATAAAACCGAGAATATCTGCGTCAATCTGTTCAAGATTTGAAACAGTGGTTTTAACATCGTTGATGTTTGTTGTGTCGGTTTTGATAATCAGAACGTAACCCGTAACCTTCTGTGCAAACAGGGTGGAGTCGGTAACAATATTAATCGGCGGCGTATCAATAAATACGCAGTCGTAATGCTCCTTAACAAAGCGGAGTAACTTGTCCATCCTCTCGGAAGACAGCAGTTCCGCAGGGTTTGGCGGAATCTTGCCTGCCGTAAGCACCGAAAGGTTTTCAATAGGTGTTTTTGATACCGAAATGCTGTCGGTAAGCCCTGCAAGAATTTCCGAAAGACCGTTTTTAACGGGGATTGAAAACATTCTGTGCATCGTGGGGTTACGCATATCCGAGTCGATAACAAGCGTCTTTTTACCCATCTGTGCAAAACTGATTGCAAGGTTGATTGTATTGATAGTTTTACCGTTGTTGGCGGTGGGGCTTGTGATTACAAACACGGGACACTTTTCGCCCTGTTGCAAAAACATAAGATTTGTTCTGATAGAATTATAAGCCTCTTTTACCTGAAAGGAGGTATCGTTACTCAGAATTTTCGTGGGGTCCGCCTTGTTAAAGCCGTTGTTTTCGGCAAGCTTTCTTCTCTTACTTCTTTTGCTCATTAGATACATCTCCTTTCACGTCCTGAATACTTTTAAGCAGCGTTTCGCTCGGACGAGCCACACCGTCGCTGCTGTCCGCTGTCTGAGCAGCGTATTTGCTGTTGTTTCCTTTTCCGTCAAGTCTCGGAACAGTGCCGAGAACGGGGATTTCAAACTCTCTTTCAAGGTCCTTAGCCTCGGTAATAGAGGTGTCAAATATCTCGTAAATAAAGAATGCGGCAAACGAAAGCACAAATCCGCCGAGAGCACCGAAGAGTATATTGCGTTTCAAATTCGGCGACGACGGTTCTTGCGGCACCTTTGCATAGTCAATAACTCTGATTCCGCCGCCCTCTACAATTTTAACAACCTCGTCGGGTGCAATTCTTGCAACAGCGTTGGCAATTTTTTCAGCAGTGTTGGGGTCGTGGTGCTTAACAGTAACCGTAAACGCCTGTATGCCTTCAACCGCACCTGCCGAAATGGAGTCCTTAATCTCCTGCGACGAGTTCATCTGCAGTTCTTTTGCCACCTTGTCGGTAACGGTGTCGCTCTTGATAATGTAAACGTAAAGTTCCGCAAGTTTTTCGGCAGCGTTAAGTTCCGAATCGGTGTATGTAGACGCCGTGTTTATTGCATCCGTGCTGCTTTTTGCGTAAAACTTTACCGTAGCGGTATAAGTTGGCGTAATAAAAAGCTGTGTAAATGTGCCAAGCAATACACCGCCAAGGATTGTTATGAGGAGAATGTATATAACCTTATTCCTCATCATATAAACTATTTTTCTTAAATCAATTTCAATTTCACGGTTTTCGTTCATTGTAAACCTCCGTCTGAAAATTTTTCGCTGCATGGCAGGACATAAAGATACATAATGTATTATAGCAACTATAAGCTTTAAAGTCAATTATATTTATATAATTATAATATATAAAAAATGCCAGCCGAGGAAACGGCTGACATTACTGCTTTAGTTTTCATATATTATAGTCAACAGCAATCGAACTTTCGCAAACACTGTGCATATGCTCCTTAACAACCGAGCAGTGATAATGGTCGTTCTGATATGCGTCAAGTTCGGCTTCGTCTTTTATAACGACCTGAAGAATTATGTCGTAAGACCTTGCCGAGTGCAAAAAGTCCGTGCCTACTTCTATTGACTGAATCTGCGGCACCTTGCCCTCCATAGAGCGAAGAATATCAGCCGCTCTGTTTACCTCTTCGGCAGAGTTATCTTTGAGTTTAAAGCAAACTATGTGTTTAATCATACGGTTTTCCTTTCCAAAAAAGAGCGGATTGCTCCGCTCTTTGATTCATTATTTTGCAATATCGGATGTTCTGCTTTCACGGATGATGTTAACCTTAATCTGTCCGGGGTAGTCCATTTCATCCTCGATACGCTTAACAATTTCTCTTGCAACAAGAGGCATTTTGCTGTCGTCAATAACTTCGGGTTTAACCATAACTCTGACTTCACGTCCTGCCTGAATTGCGTATGCCTTTTCAACACCCTCAAAGCTTGATGAAATCTCTTCAAGCTGCTGCAGACGTTTGATATAATTTTCGATATTTTCACGTCTTGCACCGGGTCTTGCAGCGGAAACTGCGTCAGCAGCCTGTACAAGTGCAGCAACTACCGTTTTGCATTCAACATCGCCGTGGTGAGCCTGAATAGCGTGAACGATTGCCTCGTTTTCTTTGTACTTGCGGGCGTATTCAACGCCGAGTGCAATATGGCTGCCCTCCATCTCGTGGTCAACAGCCTTACCGATGTCGTGAAGAAGACCCGCACGTCTTGCCTGCTTTTCGTCAACACCGAGTTCAGCAGCCATAAGACCTGCAATATATGATACTTCAAGCGAGTGCTTGAGTACGCTCTGACCGTAGGATGTGCGGTACTTGAGCTTGCCGAGCAGTTTAACAAGTTCGGGGTGGATAGAGCCGCAGTTTGCACTGATAACAGCCTTTTCACCCTCTGCCTTGATAGTCTGCTCAACTTCTTTTTTGGACTTTTCGTACATTTCCTCAATTCTGGTCGGGTGAATTCTGCCGTCCTGAATGAGTTTTTCGAGTGTAAGTCTTGCGATTTCACGCCTTACGGGGTCAAACGCACTTACTGTGATTGCTTCAGGTGTGTCGTCAATAATGAGTTCTGCACCTGTGATTTGTTCGATAGAGCGGATGTTTCTGCCCTCTCGACCGATAATCCTGCCCTTCATATCGTCCGAAGGGAGCGAAACAACGTAAACCGTTGTTTCTGCTGTGTGGTCAGCCGCACAGCGTTGAATAGCGGTACCGATGATTTCTCTTGCCAGAACATCGCTCTGGTCACGAATCATCTGCTCGTATTCAAGAATACGCTTGCTCTTTTCTACGTCAAGCTCTGCCTCAAGGGACTGCATAAGTTGCTTTTTAGCGTCCTCCTGCGACAAGCCCGATATTCTTTCAAGCATATCAAACTGGCTTTTCTTGATGCCATCGATTTCAAGTAACTTTTCATCAACCTGCTTAAGCTTTTCGCTTAAATGTTCACTTTTTGATTCGAGATTGTCAGCTCTTTTGTCAAGATACTCTTCACGCTGATTAAGTCTCTTTTCCTGACGCTGAACTTCGTTTCGTCTTTCACGAATTTCTTTGTCTGCGTCTGAACGAAGTTTGTGAATTTCTTCTTTAACTTCAATAAGCTGAGCCTTTTTTGAAGACTCCGCCTCTGCCAAAGCGTCGTTAATAATCTTTTTTGCCTGCTGCTGAGCAGATTCCTTGTCGTTTAAGGCTTTCTTTTCTTTTATAATCTCGCCGATTACAATACCAAGAGCACCGAAAGCAGCGGCAACAATAACGACTACAATAACAAATACTGAAATACTTACTGTCATATCAATAGCACCTCCTTCTGTTTTTAGATTTTTCCATAACTTTTTAATTCAAATAATCATCAGAAAAGGTACAGTTTTATGCAATTTAAAGCCCTGTACACCGTTGTTTTCAGCCACAAAAACAGCGGTATATAGAATTTCCACTATATATTACACCTATATCTTGTATTTGTCAAGAAATTAAACAAGTTTGCTCAACATATTTACAATTTGATAACATTTTTAATTGTCCGTGCGGCGAGCACTTTGACAAGGCAGGCAAATATGTATCTCTGCTTCGCCTCAAACAATATTAGAAAAAGTTATTGACTTTAACGCTTTTATGTGCTAAACTGTGTTTTGCAATCCCAAATAAAAAATTGAAGGAGATTTACAAATGAAAAAAATTGTAAAAAGATTATTGGCGGCTTGCCTTACTGTAGCTCTTGTTGCGGCAGTATTTGCAGGATGCAGCGGCGGAAAAGACAGTAAAAACGGCGGCAGCGATGCTGCAACAATCGGTCTTTTCTACTGTTCAGCAGAGGCTAACTCAAAGTATCAGGTAGAAAAAATCAGTGAAGAGTTGTCAAAACTCGGTTATGAAACAAAAGAATATTCTTTTGCTGACTCTAACGACCTTGCAACAGTTCTTAACACAGCTGTTTCGGAATGTAAGGCAATCTATGTTCCTACAGATAACACCTGTGCAAGCAACGCAGAGCTTATCAACAACATCTGCGAGCCAAAAGGTATTCCTGTAATCGCAGGCGAAGAGGGCATTTGCGAAGGTTGCGGCGTGGCAACACTTTCTATTTCTTACTATGACCTCGGCGTTGTAACAGGTAAGATGGCTTACGAAGTTCTTGTTAACGGTGCAGACATCAAGACAATGGACATTTCGTATGTTGACGCTTCAACACTTGTTAAAAAGTATGTTTCTGACAGAGCAGACAAACTCGGCATCAAGGTTCCCGAAGGATTTGTTGCAATCGGCGGTGACGCTGCAGTAGCAGAAAACAAACTCCCGAGCGACCTTCCTTCATACACCGGCGACAAGGTATTCAACATCGGTATCTGCCAGCTTGTACAGCACCCTGCACTTGACGCAGCAACACAGGGCTTTATGGACTCTTTAACACAGATGCTCGGCAAAGACCACGTTAAATTTGACAATCAGAACGCATCAGGCGATTCTGCAACCTGTGCAACAATCGTTAACCAGTTTGTATCAAAGAACGTCGATTTAATTCTTGCCAACGCAACTCCTGCACTTCAGGCTGCAGTTTCTGCAACACAGACAATTCCGATTCTCGGTACATCTGTAACAGAATACGGCGTAGCTCTTGACATCAAGGACTTTGACGGAAAAACAGGCATTAATGTTTCGGGTACATCAGACCTTGCACCGCTTGACCAGCAGGCTGCTTTATTCGAAGAACTTAATATTGCTAAAGGTTAATTTGTAAAAATAAGTTAATCGGTAATGGCAACGGGATTATTATCTTGTTGCCATTATTTTTAAGTTTTTAATTTTTGTTTGCAAATCTCGGCAAATTGTAGTATAATACTGCATCATACTTAACTTATACGGTTTAGCAACAGAAAGGTTATGGTGGTTTTATGGGTTCATTACTTGCATCAATGCCCGGTGCCGTTGCGTACGGCATAATCTGGGGTATGATGGCAATCGGCGTATATATTACCTTCAGAGTACTTGATATCGCCGACCTTACGGTTGACGGCTCAATGGCGACTGGCGGCATCGTGCTTGCGGTTCTTGTAAAGAACGGTGTTAATATATACCTCGCAGTTGCAGTCGCATTTTTAGTAGGCTGTTTATCAGGCCTTGTAACAGGTATTTTTCACACGTTTTTCGGCATACCTGCAATACTTGCGGGTATCCTTACGCAGCTTAGTCTGTATTCCGTTAACCTCAGAATATCGGACAAAAACTCAAACGTGCCTGTAAGTGCAAGAAATTTAAGTCACATTCTTCTTACATCGGGCGATAACAAAAAATCAATAATAATCGGCATTATTTTTGCGGTTGTGCTGATTGTGCTTTTGTACTGGTTCTTCGGCACAGAGTTCGGCTCTTCGGTCAGAGCAACGGGCTGCAATCAGGCAATGGCAAGGGCAAACGGTATCAACACAAGGTTTAACGTAATCTTCGGTCTTGTTCTTTCTAACGGTATAGTTGCACTTTCGGGTGCTCTTTACGCTCAGTATCAGGGCTTTGCAGATATTAATATGGGACGTGGTGCAATCGTAATCGGTCTTGCAGCCGTAATTGTCGGCGAGGTTGTTCTCGGCAAGATTTTCCGCAATTTTGCACTAACGCTCGTTTCGGTTGTATTCGGCGGTATTATTTACTATATCGTTCAGAATATCGTTGTATGGATGGGTCTGGATGCAAACGACCTCAAACTTCTTTCGGCAGTTCTTGTTGCACTCTTCCTCGGACTCCCGTACTGGAAAGGCATATTAGCCTCAAAAAGAGTTAAGAATAAGGAGGTTAAAGAATAATGCTTGAAATCAAAAACGTTCACAAAACCTTTAACCCCGGCACTATCAATGAAAAAAAGGCACTTAACGGTATCGACCTTGTGCTCAATGAGGGCGACTTCGTAACCGTCATCGGCGGTAACGGTGCAGGCAAATCAACAATGCTTAATATGGTTGCGGGCGTTTATCCCGTGGACTGCGGAAGCATTACAATCGACGGCGTTGACGTTACCAAACTTCCCGAACACAAAAGGGCAAAGTATATAGGCAGAGTGTTCCAGGACCCTATGACGGGTACCGCAGCCAATATGCAGATTATCGAAAACCTTGCCCTCGCATCAAGACGTGGGCAGTTCAGAGGGCTTGGCCCCGGCGTTCGCCGTAAGGAAAAAGAACAACTCAGAGAAATGCTTTCGCATCTTGACCTCGGACTTGAGGACAGACTAACCTCTAAGGTTGGACTTCTTTCGGGCGGCCAGCGTCAGGCAATCACTCTGCTTATGGCAACACTCAAAAAGCCAAAGCTCCTTTTGCTCGACGAGCACACTGCGGCTCTTGACCCCAAGACCGCCAAAAAGGTGCTTGACCTTACCGAAAAGATTGTCAGCGAAAACAACCTCACAACCATAATGATTACTCACAATATGCGTGACGCAATCAACATCGGCAACCGCCTTGTTATGATGAATAACGGCAAAATAATTTACGATGTTTCGGGTGAGGAAAAGAAGAGCCTTCACAAATCCGACCTGCTTGAAAAGTTCAAGACAGGGGCAGGCGAAGACCTCGAAAACGACAGAATGCTCCTTGCAGAATAAAAAGAACGCCCCAAGGGGCGTTCTTTTTATTAGACTCAAGACTCAAGACTCAAGGCTCAAGGCTCAAGACTCAAGGTTTCTTGCTGCGTTGTAGATTATTACGTACACGGCGTAAACATATAAAACCGTAACGGCTATATTGAGTTTCATATTTTCTTTTAGCAGCAGCATCAGAGCAACAAAACTTGCAGCAATCAGCAACATTTTAATGTAAAATTTTATGTTTATTGCACATTTTTGCTTTGCGTAACTGCGTGTTGAAAGCAGGAATGCATAGTAGATAATAACCGACCCTGCAAGAAACAGGATTTTAGGCACGAGGTTTATTTTGTCGTCACGCATAAATTCGAGTGCGGCGGTGATGTTGTTGAGCGAGAATATTATAAATATATGTATAAGTATATAACCTATTCCGCTTGTCTGTTTTTCACGGTCAATTATGCGGTCGTACAGCGTGCCGTAACTCAGAAACAGCCCCACTACAATCAAAAACGCCATAAGGCAGAAGTAAAGGCTGTTAAGGTTGAACGCACCTTCAAAATATCCTGCGATTGCAATTATCATTTCGCCGAATGTAAACACCACGTAAAGCATAATTCTTTCAGACAGGTGCGGAAAGTCCACAAGGCTCTGAGCCGTTTTTTTGCCGGATGCAGACACCGATACAAAGATTATGCCAAACAGTATGGCGGCAAGCGAAAAATATGACGTGCCGAATTTGTTGTGTTCAAATATTGCAGCCGCAACAAGCAGCGATTCGCCAAGCAGTACGGTTATCATACCCTTTATACGTTTTAAATGCAGCGGCTCACCCTTATGATTTTTTATCTCGATTGCGTACTGCAGAGCAATATTAAGGAGTATCAGCACCCACGCAATATGGTACATCGTGTGGTAATCCTGCCAGTCCTTGCGGGTTGCCTCGCCAATAAAGTACAGCAAAAACATATTTACAAACATAAATATGTGGTCTCTTGCACCGTTTCTGCCGTAAAGGTTTATGTAGTACGCTGTAAAAGTCCATATCTGAATAACCGCAAGCGTACACATAACATACGCCATAAACAGCCCCACTTCCACAAATCCGTTTTGCGTGTGGTGAAGAAGGGTGTTGTTTCTACCGATAATGTAAACAAATATCAGGTCGTATATCAGCTCTACATATTCAACTTTTTTCTCTTTTTTGTCTGATGTTAGGTCAATCATAGTTATCTCCGATTGCTTTTTGGTGATAATATTATAGCACAAACTACGCTGATTTTAAATACTGTTATTACCCTTGACAAAAAATTTTATTCTGCTATAATATACTCACTGAAAAAATTACAGTACCTACAAAAGACTGTGATGCAGAAAAAGATTTTTCATTTTAGTTTCAGAGAGTCGGCGGACGGTGCGAGCCGACACAAAATGATTAGTGCATAGCTCTCTGCGGAGTCGCTGTCCTGAATAGTAATCAATAGGGGCAGACGGTTAACCTCGTTATCGGTTGAGGCATTGTTTGATGCTAAAGATGGCAGTTTTACCTTCTGCCGAAGTAGGGTGGTACCGCGTTTCTTACGCCCCTATACGTTAGTGTGGGGGCTTTATTATTTGCCTCACACGGGAAGGAGAATCATTATGAAAAAAGGTTTTGAAAAGTACACACCGTTTACTCCGATTAACATTCCGGACAGACAGTGGCCTAACAACGTTATTACAAAGGCACCCGTATGGTGTTCGGTTGACCTTCGTGACGGCAACCAGGCACTTGTTGACCCGATGAATCTGCAGGAAAAGCTCGAGTTTTTCCAGACTCTTGTTGACGTAGGATTTAAAGAGATTGAGGTAGGCTTTCCGTCTGCGAGCGAAACCGAGTACGAAATTCTGCGTACTCTTATCGACGGCGGATATATTCCCGACGACGTTACGATTCAGGTGCTTGTTCAGGCAAGACCTCACCTCATCAAAAAGACTTTTGAGGCTATTCACGGTGCAAAAAATGTAATTGTTCATTTTTACAATTCAACCTCGACCCTTCAGCGTAAAGTCGTATTTAAGACCGATATGCAGGGCGTTATTGACATCGCAGTAAAAGGTGCAAAACTTATTTACGAACTGACCGAAGAGGAAAAGAAAAATAATCCCGATATGAACATCCGCTTTGAGTATTCTCCCGAATCCTTTACGGGAACCGAGATGGACAATGCGGTTGAAATCTGCCGTCAGGTTATGGAAGAACTCCACATCACCAAGGAAAACCCGATTATCCTTAACCTGCCGTCAACGGTTGAGTGTTCAACACCTAACGGCTACGCAGACCAGATTGAATACTTCTGCCGCCATCTGCCAAACAGAGAGGCAGCGATTATTTCGCTTCACCCTCACAACGACCGTGGCGAAGGCGTTGCAGCAACTGAACTTGCACTTATGGCAGGTGCAGACAGAGTTGAGGGTACGCTCTTTGGCAACGGTGAAAGAACGGGTAACGTTGACGTTGTCACGCTTGCACTCAATATGTGGACTCAGGGTGTTGACCCCGAACTTGACTTCCACGACATAAACAAAATCAGAGAAGTTTACGAACGCTGCACCAAGATGCAGGTTCCGCCCCGTCATCCGTACGCAGGCGAACTTGTGTTCACCGCTTTTTCAGGCTCTCATCAGGACGCTATCAACAAGGGCAAAATCTATATGGAAGAGAGCAAATCGGAGATGTGGGAGGTTCCGTACCTTCCAATCGACCCTGCCGACGTTGGCAGAGAGTACGAGCCGATTATCCGCATAAACTCGCAGTCGGGCAAGGGCGGCACGGCGTATATTCTTTCAAACAACTACGGCATCAAGATGCCTAAGGCTATGCATCCCGAATTCGGTGCGGTAGTTCAGAAGGCGTGCGACGAAAAGGGAACAGAACTTTCGTCTGCAGAGGTGTTCGACCTGTTCCAGAAGGAATACAGAAACGTTGCAGGCCCGTACAAACTCCGCAACTATAAGGTTTATGAAGAAAAGGTTGAGGAAGAGGAACTTTCAAAGGTTAAGTTTGAAGGCACAATCACATATAAGGGCGGCGAGCCTGTTGACATCAAAGGTGAAGGCAGCGGACCGATTGGTGCGTTCTTCACCGCAATACAGGCTATCGGCGTAACGGGTTATGAGTTTATAGATTACAGCGAACACGCAATCGCAGTAGGCTCCGATTCAAAGGCTATCAGCTATATTCACCTTAAAAATCCAAAAGGCAAGGACGTGTTCGGCATCGGCGTTAGCCATAATATCAGTTATGCGTCGATGAAAGGAATAGTATGTGCAATCAACCGTGACCAGCCCGACACCTACCGTGACGACACAATGCCCGGCATTTTCGACATCTGCTAAACATATAGGGGGATATACCAATGAAAGAATACAACATTACAGTATTAAAGGGTGACGGAATCGGACCTGAAATCGTTGATGAGACTATTAAAGTACTTGACAGAGCAGGCGAGAAGTTCGGCTTTAAGTTCAACTACAACTATCAGTTGCTCGGCGGATGTGCAATAGACGAAACGGGTGTTCCGTATCCTGAGGCAACTG
>SVQF01000109.1 GCA_015065445.1 Oscillospiraceae bacterium
CGAAACGGTTTGCAAGCGAGTCGGTATCGTAATTAAGAGTACCCTTCTTTGCCTTGCCTCTTGACACGGCTTTGGGCATTTTTATCTTGTCGAGGTCAACCGGTTTTCTTGAATTGAACATTCTGCCGAGTTCGTCCGACACCTCGTTAGCAGTGCTTTTAATATCTCTTTCGTCGATTGTATCAAGTTCAAACAGACTTCTCGAGATGGTATTGTACTGCGTTTCTTCGCCTGTTTCGTATGCACACTCAAACGCAAGGATACCTGCTTCGCCGTCATACGCAAGGCGGTACGCACCCTTGTCGCCTGTGAAGGTTACAGAGGTTTCGCTCTGCTCCGACTTCTTAAATCCAAGTTCTTCGTTAGTGTTTTCAAGGCGTTTTGATATTTTTTCAAATGCTTCGTTTAACTGCATAATAGTTTTCCTTTCGCATATATTCAAAATTAAATCCATAATATTATAACACCAAAGGGATGCTTTGTCACTAATTATTTTATTAAAAGACTGTAAAAATAAAATAATTATTGATATTGTTAAGCCAATATGTTAAAATATATAACTTGAATAAGACTTTACAGGGAATTGATAACGATGGATAAACGACCCATAGGTGTTTTTGATTCGGGTCTTGGCGGGCTTTCAACCGTCAGGGCTATGAAAAAACTTCTGCCAAACGAGGACATTATTTACTTCGGCGACACGGGCAGAGTTCCTTACGGCACAAGGTCAAACGAAACAGTCGAAACATATGCGGCACAGGACATTAAGTTTTTGCAGTCTTTTTCGTGCAAGATGATTGTTGCAGCCTGCGGCACGGTTTCAACCGCCGCTGCAAACGTACTTTCGTCAACAGAAGAACCGTCAACAGGCATTGCGAAGCCGTCGGCAAAAGCGGCTGTTAACGCTACAAAAAACAATGTAATTGGTGTTATGGGCACAAGTGCAACCGTTAACAGCGGTGCGTTTGACGAAGAAATAAACAGACTCTGCGGCAGTGCCAAAGTGGTGTCTGTATCGTGTCCGCTTCTTGTCTCGCTTGTTGAAAGCAACTGGATTGACGTCGACGACGAAGTTACAAACGCCGCAGTTAAAAGATACATCACGCCCATTCTTGAGGCAGGGGCAGATACAATTATTCTCGGCTGCACACACTTCCCTATTCTCGCCCCGATTATTCAGAAAATCGCAGGCGACAAAGTAACTCTTATAGACTCAGGACTTGAAGAGGCACGCTATGTAAAAAGCGTACTTGAAAGTCAGGGCTTAACAAACGACAAATCTCACCTCGGAAAGCACAGATACTTTGTGTCGGACAAAACGCAGAACTTCGTTGACGTAGCACGGGTGCTGCTCGGCGAAGATATATCCGGCAACTGTGAATTCGTAGATATTTTTAAGGTAATTTAGATGGTAAAAAACGCACTGATAAAAATTGTGGGCAAACAGAAATACGGCCCCGACAGCGACAAAATTGAAATGACAACAGTCGGCACAATTGAAGAAAAGGATGACTGCTACATCCTGCGTTACAACGAGGAGCAGGAACCGCCTATGAAACCGCTTCGCACAAAGCTCACAATATCCAAAGACGAACAGCGTGTTGAAATGATGAGGACCGGAGCGTACGGCTCGCTGCTGATTATTGAACGCTCAAAACGCAATCTGTGTAACTACGGCACCGGTTTTGGTGATATTCTTATGGGTATTTACGGCAAAAATATCGACAGCGATTACAAAAACGACGAAGGCTATTTCAGTTTTGGATACGATATTGATGTCAACGGTGCACTCACAAGCGAAAACGAAGTTAAAGTTACAGTAAAGGTAAACTGATATGTCAAAAATAGTTAAAGAAACACAAATTGAACTTAAGAATAAAATAACCGATGCAGTTGAGCTCGCAATCAAAAACGGCGAACTTCCCGACGCACCTCTGCCCGAATTTATAATTGAAAAGCCTTCGGACAAAAAGAACGGCGATTTTTCGAGCAACATCGCTATGGCAGGTGCAAGGGCATTTAAAAAGGCTCCCCGTATGATTGCCGAGAGCATTGTAAACAATCTGAGTCTTGAAGGCTCGCTCTTTGAAAGAGCGGAGATTGCAGGTCCCGGATTTATTAACTTCTTTTTATCGGATGAATACTATTCGGCAGTACTCAGAGACGTTGTTGAAAGCGGCGAGGACTACGGCAAGTCAGATTTTGGCGAGGGCAAAAAAATACTTGTTGAATTTGTTTCGGCAAACCCGACAGGTCCTATGCACATCGGCAATGCACGGGGCGGTGCAATCGGCGACTGTCTTGCGTCAGTGCTGCAGTATGCAGGCTACGACGTAAAGCGTGAGTTTTACATTAACGACGCAGGTAATCAGATAGAAAAATTCGCCACTTCTCTTGAGGTAAGATACCTTCAGGAATGCGGCAAGGATATTGAAATGCCCGAGGACGCTTACCACGGTGCAGATATAACCGAACACGCACAGAATTTTAAGGCAGAGTACGGCGATAAATATGCCGACTCACCGAGTGACGAACGCCGCAAGGCACTTGTTGACTTTGCACTTCCGCAGAACATCGCAGGCCTTGAGCGTGACCTCGGCAAGTACAGAATAACTTATGACAAATGGTTCAGAGAGTCCACACTGCACGGCGACGGTTCTGTTGACAGAGTTATTGAGGCACTTAAAGAAAAAGGCACTACCTACGAAAAGGACGGTGCTTTATGGTTCAAGGCAAGCGAATACGGCAACGACAAAGACATCGTTCTTATACGTGCAAACGGACTTCCGACATATATCGTGCCTGATATAGCTTATCATTATAACAAGCTCGTAACACGTGGATTTGACAAGGCAATCGACGTACTCGGTGCCGACCACCACGGCTATGTGCCGAGAATGAAAGCGGCTCTTACCGCACTCGGGCTTGACGCCGACAGACTCGACTGCGTAATTATGCAGATGGTACGGCTTGTACGTGACGGCGAAACAATTAAACTTTCAAAACGTTCGGGCAAAGCAATCACGCTCAACACACTTCTTGAAGAAGTGCCGATTGACGCAGCAAGATTTTTCTTTAACCTGCGTGAGCCGAACTCCCACTTTGATTTCGATTTGGAACTTGCTGCAAAGCAGTCGAGCGACAACCCTGTGTACTATGTTCAGTACGCTCACGCACGAATCTGTTCAATACTCAGAAGGGCAAAGGAACAGGGTGCAGAACTCACTGAACCTACGGATGACGAACTTAAACTTCTGACAAGCAGCGAGGAACGTGAGCTTATAACTCACCTCAGCAAGCTAACGGAAGAAATCGTTCACGCTGCAAAGACCTATGACCCTGCAAGAATCACGCACTACGTAATTGAACTTGCAACGCTGTTCCACAAATTCTACAACGCACAGCGAGTTGTTGTAGACGACAAAGCACTTATGAACGCAAGACTTTATCTTTGCACAGCGGTTAAATCAACAATTTATAACATTTTGACAATGCTTAAAATTGACGCACCCGAGTCAATGTAATTTCACAGAAAGAGGCACTGTAAATGGCTAATATCAGCCCTGTTTTACTGCACAAAATCGGCGAAAAGCTGATGAAATATGTGTACAAAAATCCTAAGCGTAATATGCTCAGGCTTGTTAAAGTCGGCAAATTCGCAGCGGGCAGTATATATCCCAAAAGCACATTTGAAAAGCCGATTGAAATCATAACTAACGAGAATAATATCTGGCATAAATATCTTTTTGAGGGTATGGAAAGAATTGACCGTGATGTGTTTACGCAGGTTGCACTCACTTTTGCAATTGACGCAGGTTATGTCGGCACATCAACGCTTCGCAAAAAGCGTGAAGAACTCGGATGCAACATCCCGTGGGTTATTCTTATGGACCCCACTTCCGCCTGCAACCTCAAATGCAAGGGTTGCTGGGCTGCAGAATACGGCCACAAATCCAATCTCACCCTTGACGAAATGCGTAAGGTTATCAACGAGGCAAAAGAACTCGGCACGCACTTCTTTATGTTTACGGGCGGCGAGCCGCTCACAAGAAAGAAAGACCTGCTCACCGTTGTAAGCGAAAACAAGGACTGCATATTCCTTGCCTACACAAACGGAACGCTCGTTGACGACAAGTTCTGCGAGGATATGAAAAAAGCGGGCAACCTTGCCCTTGCACTCTCAATTGAAGGCACCGAAAAAACCACTGACGCACGCCGTGGTGAAGGCGTATATGCCCAGGTTATCAAGGCAATGCAGACGCTCAAAAAACACAAGTGTATTTTCGGCACTTCGGTGTGCTACACAAGTCAGAACTATGAGGCTGTTACAAGCGACGAGTTCTAC
>SVQF01000004.1 GCA_015065445.1 Oscillospiraceae bacterium
GGTGGCGAAGCATTGCTTCGCATTGTAACACGGATTTATTTGTTTTGTTGTTTTGTTATTGATACTAACAACCTCACGATTTCCTCGCATTCTGAATAAAGTGATTCCATGCTTTCATTTTTAAATGAGGAATTCGGAATGCATAATTATTGGTGGCGAAGCATTGCTTCGCATTGTAACACGGATTTATTTGTTTTGTTGTTTTGTTATTGATACTAACAACCTCACAATTTCCTCGCATTCTGAATAAAGCGATTCCATGCTTTCATTTTTAATAGTACCACTCTCTTGTAATAGTTCTATCCAATACAACGATTCCTCTGCTTCTTTTAATGCGATATTCATTTTTGAATAAAAATCAGGTATGCTTTGTGCCCGTTGAGCTTCTCTGACATTTGCACCAATGCTTGTACCGCTTCTCATTAATTGTTTTGACATAATGAATTCTTTTTTGTTTTGGCTCAAATAATTATATGTTTTTATAATTTGTAACGCAAAATGTTTTGTTTTATCAACTATAACATTATTTTCCATATACTATTCCTCATTAATTTATTGTTCAAACGAAGTGAGTAACC
The DNA here is from genome assembly GCA_015065445.1 of Oscillospiraceae bacterium. GTDB lineage: Bacteria > Bacillota > Clostridia > Oscillospirales > Acutalibacteraceae > Eubacterium_R. The sequence goes on from SVQF01000004.1 coordinate 579, forward strand.
GATAATTCCGAACTTCGCATTTCGAATTCCGCATTATTAATTGAATTTCAGAATAAGTGTAAATCTTTCGCTTACTTCGGTACAAACTGACGCGTTCTGCTTTTTAGCAAGGTGTGCAAGGTTTGCAAGTCCACCCTCAAAACGCACCTCGCCTGTCGGCAACATTCCGTCGTTTGTAAAACGGCAGATAAGTGCTTTCTCTGTATTTTCAAAGGATATTTCCATCGTTTTTGCGTGTGCGTGTTTGGCGGCGTTGATAATTGCCTCCTGTGCCGCAAATAAGAACAATTCCTTTTTCTTTCCGTCAAGCTCTTTCGGTAAAGCACTGTGCCAAATCAGGGTTATATTCAGTGCATTTGCAAGCGACTCGACGTAATCCGTCCGCCTTGCGTCTGCCTCCATACACAGCAGCAAGGCGTTCTTCTCCCAAAGAGAAAAAATGTTATCCAGTGCCTTCGCATCCCCGGTATCAGCAGCAACGGTTGAAAGCATAAGACGGTTCATTTCGTCATGAATATTTATTTTTGCCTGCAAAATTTCCCGCCGCTTAACTGACTCGTCAATACTCAGATAGTATTCTTTCAATTCCTGATTTAATCTGGAAAGTTCCGCTCTGTCCTTTTTAAGTACTGCGGTTTTTGCATATTCATCTGTAATATCCGAAGCAATCATTTCATATAACTGCTCACCGCCGACGGTTATTTCTTTGCAAGCAAAGCGCCATACACTATCGCCTACCGTAATAATTCTGTCCTCTAACGCATCACGGAACTGATTACCGTTAAGAAGAGAAGCGCCCGTGATTTCAGCACATAAGCGGTTCATACAGATGTTAGAAAACAGTACACGTCCGTTTTTACGCCAGCAGCAGATGCCGCACGGCATTTTATCAAGATAGACCTTGATTGTACCGGGGGTAATATATGTTCTGTCGTATCTGATATTGAATATGAGCAGCAGGAGTGCCAAAACGGTAAGAATAACGAGTGCGGCATACCAGTAAAGCACGGGAAGATTGCAGAGAGTTGATGTAATGTCGGCAACTTTTTGCCCTTCTCCGAATAAAGAATAATCAAATATTACCTGCCACATAAAGTATACGGGTGCAAAAAGAAGCAGGGAAAAAGCCGTGTAGGCGTAACGCTTCCTTGCCGTGCCGAGCACGCCGTTTCCAATATTGATAACGCAGAGAAACAACGTCCACAATGCGAAAAGTGAGCGAATAAACGCCGAAAGCATATCAAAAGTAATCATCGTGCTTCGCCCCCTTTCGGCAAGGTGAAACTGATATAGGCTACATTATCCTCCTGCATTTCTTCTGCCTTGATATCAACTGATAAAAGTTGCTCTATCACCTCGTGCGGCAGAGTTTCTGCAGGATTTTCCAAAGTCAGTTTGAATACAACTGCTTCCTGCTGTTCGGAAAGATTAACAAAGGCTCCTTTTAGGTTTGAAAAATTCGTCTCAATCATTATTTCAAACGCCTCAAACACAGCAAGTACGGCGTCAGCGTTCACAACACACTGCGCATTTTCTACGAACTCACAAGGCACGCCGCAATAATTCAGATAACGCAGCACTTCCGAAACGGACAGCGCCAACTCGCCTGCTTCAACAACGCCGATTTCCTGCGACATAAGCATCAGATTTGCATAACGTTTAATATAAGCACCGAGGAAGGTGATTTTTCTGCGGCACATATCTTTAATCTCTGCATCGTTTGAGGCATAGGCGATTTTTGCAAGTTCCGATATTAATTGCGACTGCTTTTGCGTTCGTTTTGCAATTGTGTCGTATACAAGAGTGCGCTGTTCGGTTTTTGTCTGCTTTTCCTTTAACTCGTTACGAAGGCGGATTAACTCTGCCTCCTGTGACAGTTCCTCCTTTGCCTGAGCCAGCTCTTCATTTAGGCGGTCAAGCTCTGTCAAATCGTCCTGCCAAAACCCGAAACCGCCGGGGATTTCCATTTTGTGCAAAACTGTGTGCTCGCCGATTCGTGAGCCGCTTTTTACAGAGAACTGCTCTTTTGTTAAAGGAATAGCGGTGGAGGAAGAATATACCGGTTTTCCTTCTTTGTCGGTGATTTGTGCCGAAACGGAGAATTTCTGAAACAGTTTTCCGTAATCGGTATTAGTCGGAATTAAGCCGAGTTGTATGCAGCATTCAAGAACAATCGCCACGGTGAAGATAAGTGTCTCGGGAAATTCAATAATGTGAGCACCGTTGAGCATAGGCATCCGTTCTGTCAGCAAAAGCACGTTCATCAAAAGTCCGATTGCAAACGGAATCGTAATAATCCAAGCATTCTTTTTTGAACTGCTGATGCGGCATTTGAATACTAAAATCCCGACAGCCGCAAAATACAGCGCATACTGCCATAAGGTTACGGCATAGAACAACCATCCGTGAGAATAAGTATTATCCCAGTCCGAAAAATTCGGCTGAAAACGAAATACCTGCTGATGCAAGTCATTAGTAAGAACTGCAATAATAAATATAACAGTTATAATAATAGGTAAAAACCAACCCTTTCGGATTTTCAATTTCTCTTTTGGCGAAACCAAAAGCGATATATAAAACATTAACAATGGTAAGAGAAGCATAGGCACATAGTAAAAATACCATGTATGACGTGCGAGAATTCCGACTTCCGCAAGGGCACTGTATTTAATACCGCGCAGTAATATCAAAAGCAGCGACATCCACGACAGTGCTTTCATCATCACCGAAAGTCCGCCTGCTTTTAACACACGGTGAGAATAGTACAAAACAAGGCAAACGCAAAGCGTAAGAAGATAAATAAAAGAAACATTACGGGTAGGAAAACTATCGGGAATAATACTTGCATTGGGGATAATATTAATCGCCATCAGAAAATAGTAAAACACCATATGCCTGAATGTTGTTTTTACTTCATTCATCCGATAACCTCCTTTGCTCCATTTGTATTCTATAAAATCATACCACATTTATTCTCTCTTTTCAATGTGTGCAGAACCTCCAACTGCTGTTTTATTGTAGCGTTACAATAGATGTACATAAAAAGTAAATGACATTGATTTGAAGATGTGCTATAATATTTTTATATCCTTTTGGGCGTTTGGTGTGAAAAATCGCACTAAACAATTATATTGCCCGCTCAGTCAGTCGCTATGCGACAACGAGCGATGGCTGTAATCACCGTTAACGCCTGTTTGGTCGACACAGGATTTGGGTGATTTTTAATGAATTATTTGTTGCCTGAAAGGCTATGGTGATTAATATGAAAAAGCTGATTTCAATTATATTAGCCTGCGTTTTGCTTGTTTCCGTATTCAGCGGGTGCGGCATAATCGGCGGTGCCAAAAAAACAGTATTTATCTATATGTGCGGCTCAAATCTGGAAACAAAGCAGGGGCTCGCCGGAAAAAACATAGATGAAATTCTGTCTGCAAATATCGGAAATAATATGGATATCGTTATTGAAACAGGCGGCACGCAGACCTGGCGGTCTCATGATATTGATAACAGCGCCATTCAGCGTTATGCGGTCAGGGACGGAAAACTTGAGCTTATTGAAACAATTGAAAACGCCGATATGGGCGAGGCTCAAACGCTGACCGATTTTCTCACCTGGGGGCAGGAGCATTACTCAACGAGGGACAGTATGCTCGTTCTCTGGGACCACGGAGCAGGAGCAACCAAGGGTGTTTGCTATGACGAAAACTACTCCTATGATTCCCTGACGTTAAAGGAATTAAAGGAAGCACTTGAAAATGCAAACCTAAAAAACAAGTTTCAGATTATCGGTTTTGACGCCTGCCTTATGGCGTCTATTGAAACGGCATATTATGTTTACGATTTTGCAAAATATATGATTGCGTCCGAAGAAATTGAGCCTGCGGGAGGCTGGGACTACAAAACGTTGTGCGAATCCTATTCTGAAAGCAGAGATTATGTTTCAGTCGGCAAGGCGATTTGTGACGCATATATGAAAAAATGCAAGGACAAGGGAAAGCTTTTTGCAACGCTTTCGCTGTTTGATTTATCTAAGACGCCGCTTCTTATGAATCAGTGCTCCGCTGCGATTGAATATATTGAAAAATATACGGGCAAAGCCGATTATTTTTCCGAAGTCAGAAATGCAATGAACACCTGTGAAAAATTCGGAGGCGATAATTCGTTCCAGGGTGCTTCCAATATGCTCGACTTTGTGGATTTTGTGAACAGCGTAACGGGCGAGGAATACAAAGACCTTATTGACACAAGTGATTTTGTTTTGTACTCCGTCAACAGCGGTCAGAGAACAAACGGCGGCGTTTCCTTCTATTATCCGATGGTTTATAACGAGAAAGAGGTTAACGATTACTTAGAGCTTAAAGTGAACGATAATTTCAACAGCTTTTTAACAAAGCATTACTCCAATGTTCCCACAGAAGCGATAACTTTTTCTGACAAGGGAAGTATTGCTTCAGACGGTGCTTTTACGGTTAAGCTGAATCCCGATTGTGCCGATTATTTCAGCCAGATTGATTTTCTGCTTATGACCAAAGATGAAAGCGGCACGCAGCACGTTTTATATACGGATAACGATATTACAAAAGATTGGGAAAATATGCTCTTCAAGAGCAATTTCAGAGGCATCAGCCTTGCCCTTGACGGACACAGGCTTTTCTACACCAGCGTTGCAAATAATCCGAATTATGCTTCGTTTATCGCACCCGTTAAGGTGAACGGGGAAAAGACAAATTTGCGATTCGTTTTTGTTTGGGATGACAGCGAGTTCAACGGCGGCTACTATCAGCTGGCAGGTTTATGGAACGGTTATGACGAAAACGGTCTACCCGATAATGATATAACCCCGCTTAAAAAAGGAGACAAAGTTCAGGTCGTTACAGACACCGTTATTGAAAACGGCACGCCGAAGGAAAACTACAGTAAGGAGTTCACAATCGGAAACGACGGCGGCATTATTTCAGAGATTCCGCTTGACGGCAAGGAATATCAGTATGTATTTGTTGCAACGGATATTCTGGGTAACACCTACACATCGGATATGGCAACCTTTGAAATGACGGTAAGCTACGACGAGCTGCTCAATAATCCTTTGCCCGATGAAACCTTTGCCGCAAAGGTTACGAATATAGAGCCGTACATACAGTAATTTATTTACAGGAGACAGATACTATGAAAAAAAGTAAAAGCACACTGCAGCGATTTATCGTTGTACTTTTGTCGCTTGCAGGAATCGCAGTCTGCGTTACTTCAATCTTTTGGAGAATAGATAATTATATATCATTTCGTTCGTTTATTGTTGTCGGTATCTATTATTGTCTGGTGTTTTATTATGGCATATACGGATACAAAATTCCGCACGGAAACCTTGTAAGGTACCTGATGCTGATTCTGGCGGCATATAATGTTTTTAACGTTGCCGTTTCCATCTACCGATGGTATAAACTGCCCTGGGTTGTGCTTGTGGCAGGCAACCTCGCTGCAATGTTTATTGCCTATATGGCAGGAAGGCTTAACAAGTTTAAAAAAAATATTATCGTCGCCGTTTTTGTTACGGCGTTACTGCTTGTGGAGTGCTTTTGGTATGTTAAAATCCCGGGCGTTGAAATCAGCCTGCTTTACTACCTTGACCGCTCGTTGCCTGTCTTTATGTGGCTTACGATTATGAGCATTTACTTTTTCCGCTATAAAGAGCATACTGAAGCAGGTCTGACTGAAAAGCCTTAATCCCTGTTAAAAAGTAAAGTTAAAGCCCACCGTTTTCACGGTGGGCTCAGACTGTCGACAAAGGGCAGAACCACGCCTGAAATTACAATATTAGCCTGTAGGGGCGGATAACATCCGCCCGCAAAGCAAATAACATCCTGAGTATTTGAAAAGCCTTGCAAACATCGAGTTTGCAAGGCTTTTAGCGTTTTTCGTTTTTTGCGAACAAGCGGTACCATCGTACAGCAAAGTTCGCAAGAAAACGAAATTCTGCATCTTTCTCAAAAGTCTGACAGCGTGTAGACCTTGTTAATTTGGTTTGTCTACACGCTGAGCCCACCGTTTTCACGGTGGGCTAAAGTGTTTGTATCAGTTAACAAGCTCAATATAGGTTACGTCCATATTTTTTGTTTTTGGCGTTTTGCCGTCATATTTGTAAGTATAGGATATGCCTAACTGAGCGTTGTTTTTGCTTGTTGCATTTGTTTTGATAATATCGCCGCTGTATCTGTAATACTTCCATGTTTCATACTGATTACGGTAGCCGCTCTTATTTTCTTTGGAATAGGTGAGCAAAAGAGCATTGTTAATGTCCAAGCCTGCAGACTTGAATTCTTCTTTAAGTGAGCCTGTATGAATTCTTCTTACAAAGTCGTTGTACTCATTCTCCGTCCAGTTTCTGTAACCGGAGCCGTTTTTGATTGCTCCGCCGAAGCCGTCATAGTTCGAGATAGACTTTGTATCCCTTAAAGTTATTCTTTTACCTAAAACATAGCTGTAAGGGAGGCAGTTTGATAAATCTTCATCATACGATGCTGTGCGGCAATGCATATGCAAAACAACTTCGCTCGTGGTACCAATATTTAAGTTGTATAAGTTTACACAATCTTCAGCATTATCATCAAAATAAATATCTGTAATCGCTTCGTTTGTTTTGCCTTCTTTCGAGAAGTGAATAAAGTTTCTGACTAATGGCGGTGGCGGTGTAGTGCTTCCGCAGTTAAGATTACCGTAATCATTTATAAATGCTTCATCACCTACGCAATTACACATCATACATATTATGCCTTTATAGTTGCTTCTTCTAATCGGATTGAAAAAAAGATTCGGTGAATAAGGCTGAGTGGTAGTGGTAAGCGTTTTTATGGCTTCGCTTGGTTTGTGCGTCGTTTTGTAACCGAGTAATACGATAAAGCCGCCTGCACCTTCGTTCAGATTTGTGGGGATTGGAGTAAAGCCTTTATCCGTAAGGAGTTTTTTAACTTCTTCTATATCGTCAGTGTCCTTGCCTGCAACAAGTAAATCACTAATATATGTTTCCGTGTCTTCGCCGTTTAAAGCAGCTTCAATCTTTTTTGCCGAATAGCCCACGTCTGAAAGCTCGTCAATCATATTGACTGCTTCTCTGTAGTCAGTTGTCATATTGGCAAAGTTTTTATTGTCGGGGTTCTTGTTCGCATTATATCTTACTGCAAAAACTGCAAGTGCCTTTGTCAACTGAGCTTTTGCGTATTCCCTTTGTGCCAAGCGGAACTCATAGCACTGCGAATCAAAGTTATATGTTAATGCACAGCTTTCATCATATAGCCTTAGCGGATTGTCGTTAGATGTTCTTTTAAGCATCGAAGTAACTCTTTCATACCGAAGCTTTAATTCCGCAAAGTCGGCAGCAAAATCGCCATATTTGTCATCAGAAACATCGTCTTCCCGTGCAGAGATAAATTTCATTATTCTCTCGTTATAAACGGCAAGCTCCTCGTCAGTTAAATCTTCGACCGTAATATCTTTATATTCAGGATATTCCTCTTGGATATCTTCGGCAGCTTGAGAATAAACGGTGAGCACGTCTCTGAGCTTCTTGTCAAACGTGTCAAATTCACTTTGATAGTTCTGAAGCATAATTCTGTAGTCATTGTTCTTCAGTTCTGCCAAATCGTTGCGAATGCTGATAAGGTCACTGTGGATTCCGTCAAGCTTTGTGTTAATTGCAGCAAATTCTTCCATAATCTGCTGATGCTCAGATTTGATAACTCCCGTTACTTCCAAAACACATTTACCGATGTTATATACCTTGCCTGCAACGCCGCCCCAATAGAAGATTTTACCGATAAAAGTGTTTTTACCTCTGGTATACTTCTGGATTTCAAGAAGCGTATCTGTGTTCAAAGTAACCTCTCTGCCAAGAGTTTCGCCGTTATAATCACGGTTGTTTGAAACTTCTTTTGAATTTTTGTCGCCCCAACTGTTAACGAGTGCTCCTGCAGCAAGGGTTACCGTACCGCTGAGGTCCATTGTTTCAGTCGACTGTCCGCTTGCGGGGACAGAGAGAACAAGTGTGGCAACCGTATCGCTGTCAACCTTAACGGATTCGGTCTTTGCGTCCTTGAAGTCGTCTGCGTAGCTGACAGCGTTCGCATCAAGTTTTTCGTCAAAGGTTCCGCAATTTGCATAGAGTTTAAGCGTGATTTTGAAATTGTCGCCGTCTTTTTCAACATAGTCAAATACGGGGTAGAAACTTGCCTGAGACACCGAAACAGTAGTTTCATGCTTGCCGAGAGTCATTTTTTCACCGCCGATAACGTCGGCAAAATCGTTTACACTCTTAACTCCGTCTGCCGAAACGGTAAGTTTAACAGTGTTTTCATCCGTCTTTTCGGCAGATTCAACCGTTGCACTGTTGATTTTTATATTGTCCTTTGTAAGCGAATCAATATCAGCCACACCGTAAATCTTAAGTTCTGCATTGATTACGCCATTTTCATATTTAAGCGTTTCGCTGTCAATGTACGCACTTGCAAGCTGAATATTAATTTTTGAAGTAACGTCGGCATATCCGTCTTTAATACCGCTCGGCTTAACGTTGACAGAGCCCCACTGGTACGCACCTGCTTCATTTCTGACAGGCGAACCTTTTAATTGAACGGTGAGGTTTTTATCGGATGAGGATACGCTCTCAATCTTCATATCCGAAAAAGCATTGTCAAGATAAATATCTTTTTCGCTTATACCTTCCTCAAAGGCACTGCCGTCAATTGCTAAAGCTACCTTTGTTTCCTTTGCGTTTGAAACAACACTGTCTATATCCGGAGTAAGCTTGATTTCAGGGAACTCTACCGCTACGTCAGCTGTGTTGTTTTCGCCCTCAATGTTCTTGAACAGAACCGTATAGCCTCCGGTTGCGTATTCGGCTGCTTTCTCGTCTGTAAAGGTTATTTCGCAGCCTTTATCGCCGCTTGCTTTAACACTTTCTACCTTGGCGGAAAAAGAATATAATTTATCAAGGTCAGCGGTTTGCTCCTCTTTTGAAGACTCTGTCTTTGCACCGGATGCTTCAGCAGAGTCAACGGATGCCTGTTCCAAAACAATGTCCGGGTCGGTACACCAGACCTCAACACTGTCTGCATCAATTCCCGAAAGGTCAATCTTTTCAGAGCTTACCGTCGTGGTATACTTACCGCTTTTGGAGTATTTGACGGCGGTTGCCGTAATCAAAGGCTCCTCCGCCTTGTTTGACTTTCCGCATCCTGCAAACGTGCTTACTACAAGCACTGCCGCAAGAATTAGCGAAATCACTCGTTTAACTGTTTTTGCCATATTGTTTCCTCGCTTTCTTTATGACAGGTAAAGTGTTATTTGTACATTTATCTTTGTGTTTTTTACAAATTCGTGTTATACTACAAATCAACAAAGCATGTATTCGTTGTTCATTAATATAATACTAATTATGACTTATAAAAGTCAATATTCAATTTTATACATTTTTGTAGCCTATGCTACAAAAACATCACCATTTGTAAACGAATTAAGAAACGGAGATACAGAATGGATAAAAAGCCTGATAAAAGAGCGGTAAAAACGCAAAAGGCACTTCAAAATGCTCTTGCCGAATTATTAAACAAAAAGGTGCTTCGCAAAATCACCGTTGGGGAGGTTGCCGACCTTGCCGACGTAAACCGTGTAACCTTTTACAAGCATTACAAGGATATTTACGATTTGTATGAGCAAATGGAAAAAGAGATTCTCTCTGAGCTTGGAATGCTGATACTTGATTATCAAAACAAGACCAAGCCTGATTTTTGCTCTGCGTTAATTGATTATATCATTAATAATTCAATAATTTTTAAGATGATATTCAGCCCCTATAACACGGGCGAACTAAGAGATAAATTCTGTAAAATGGTTGAAGGCTTATTCCGCCTTATGCAGACGGAAAAGAATAAAACGCAGTTCAGCGATGTAAAAATTGATTATTACACCACCTATCAGTCAAAAGCATTTATTGCCCTGCTTGAAAAATGGGTGCAGGAGGATTTTGCACAGTCACGGGATTTTATAATCAAAACAGCCGCTGAATTTGATACGCACACGGAAGAATTAATAGCAAACCTTTATTCATAAACACAAAAAAACTGACACCTTTGCTTAAAAGGCGTCAGTTTTTTGTTATAGCGACTGGTTTTTGAGTGCCTCGCCCTTTGGCGTTTTCTTAATTTTAAGCATCAGCCCTGCGGCAACAACGCCGTAGCACACCATACCGAGAATTACCATTGTAACAAAGCAGGATTTGCTTACAATATAAGGAATATAACCCGTCATCTCGGTATACAAATACGAATGGAACGCCCACCGCAGCACAGCGTCAATCAACGGGATTGACAGCAGCAGCGAGACAAGCACCGCAAACGAGGTCATTATAAGATACAGCCTTCCGATTTCTATATTCGTAAAGCCGAGGATTTTTGCCATTGCGATTGATTTTGTGTTCTTTTCGATAATCTGCTTTGTGAGAATATACATCAGAAGCAGGAAAATCACAATGCCGAGTGCTTTAAACACCACCATAAAATCAAGCATTGACGATTCAAGCTGCGTTACCATTTTTATAAGGTCCGCTTCCGTTATGACGGCGGCAATTGAATCTTCACCGATGTCCGTCAGTTCCTCGTTGCTGAAATATCCTGTAAAATAGTCGTCGTCCTTATTGAACACTTTAAGATAATCGCTGCGGCTCATAAATACGGAAATTGCCGCATCATATCTGTATTCGCCCGCAATTGTGAAGGTGTATACCTTATTTCCGTACGGCTCTTTAAGGTTAATGGTGTCGCCGCTTTTAAGTCCGAATTTATCAAGCAGCCCGTTTGATGCAAGCACCTTGCCGCTTGGTATTTCGGCTTTTACATACTTACTGCCGCTGTTGATACCGTAAATCATCACATCGTCGGTCAGGTATTTGTTATACATAGTTTCAAGCGAGGTAACGCAGTATTTTTCAGCGTCCTTGTTTTCTGTTTCAGACTCGTCGCTGAGAATATACTGATAGTTTGCCAGCTTGGTTTCGTCAACAAGTGCGGTGTAATCCTGAACGAGCGGTTCAAACATTGTACCAAAAACAACCAGCATTCCCGCAAGAATAACGCCAACAAACAGCGTAAGATAAGAAGGTATATTTTCAAAGAGTATTCTGAGCCTGAATTTTGAGAAAAACGGCAGCTTTTTCGGAAGCCTGATAACCGATTTTCTGCTCTTTTTCTTAAGTTCTCCACGCAGGAAATTCAGCGGACTGATTTTCAGTTTTCTGCTCAGCACAATAAAGTTAATAACGAACATCAGCACAAGAGGTACTACGGTTGTGCGGATAAAGGCGTCGCTGTTCCATAGCACCTTGTATTCTGTCAGCGAATAGTTGCCGTAGTAAACGCCTACAAACATCCGCTGGAATACCGTGTAGCCGAGAATATTGCCGACAAGTGCGGCAAGCAGTGTAACCGTTACGGGAAGGAACATATAATGACGTATAAGTTCTCCCCTCGAATAGCCCGAAGCACGCAGGGTGCCGATAACGTTTGCCTCTTTTGAAATGGTGTTGGATGTAGTAACGGCAAAAACAAAGGCGATGACGGCAATAATAATATACAGCATCATCGTAGCGGAAGCCTTGTCAGAGGTGGAATCCTCCATCACAAAGGTAATAGCCTTATTCGTGTAGCGGGGATTGTAATCCTCGATAGTCAGAATACCGCTGTCGTCAATGTCAATATCCATCATCCTGTCGAGTTTGCCGAGGTTTTTGCGGATGGTCGAGCAGTCGTAAATACCTGTAGCCTCAACGGCGTCAACGATGTTATAAACCGTGTTCATCGCCTCATCCAGTTTGCTGTCAAAGCCCGCTTCGCTTTCGTAATCATCAAGGCTTACCTTGGGTGCTTTGTCAAGGGAATCAAAGTCAAAATCTTCTTCCATTCCTTCCGCCTCTTCAAAAGCATTCATCATCGCATTGTACTTATCCTCGGTTGTGCCGAGTTCATTTGCAATGCCCGCAGTATTTAATGCACCCGCTTTTCGCATAGCGGCTCTGATTTTTGTTTCGAGTTCATCTGAAGCCGTTTCAAATTCCGATTCAAGCTCTTTTATCGTGCTTTTTGCCTCTTTGTAAACGCTGTTCACCTGTGCCTGAAGAAGAGGTTCGTCATATTTTTTAACAATATTCTCCAGCGAATCAATCAGTGCCTCTGAGCGTGTATTGGCGTCCGTATCGTCAGCAATCGCTTTGTCGTACCTGAACGCATAATTATACGTAAGGTGTGCGTCAGGGAGCTTACTGAATCCATCGCCGCTTACTACCGCAACACCAAAACTGAGTGCGTCAAACATCATATCCGAATTGCTTTCAAACAGGCAGGAATAATCGGGTACGGCAATCAGGGCGGAAACCGTGTAATCGGTATCCCTAACGGTAATCACGCTGCCGACCTTCAACTCGTTGTTATCCGCATACATTCTGTCGAGTGCGATTTCGTTTGCCGCCTCGGGCATTTTACCGTCAAGCACACATTCGGTATTTACAGTGTCACGGTCTGCATAAATACGAAGCGTGTCGTCAAGATTTTTCACCTTTTCTTCCTTGTAGTACAGCGGAAAAAGTTTTAAGCCGTTTTGTGTTTCTATTTCGCTGATTACGGCTTTATCGGGCTTGATATTGAACGCAAGGTGTCCGTCCTCAATATTATATTTTATATGGCTTTCTTCATAGTTTGAAACAACGGAGTTATCTGCAACAAAAAAGCCCGACATAGCACCTATAAAGAAAACGAGAAACAGGAAAATAGCAATGTATTTTCCTGCGTCGCTTTTCAGTTCCTTTTTGTATCGTTTATTAAGTGGGTTTTTCATGCTTTTACCATTCCAGTTCTGCTGCTGCAATTTTGCTTTCGTTTTGATAATTATCCGTAATTTTGCCGTCCTTGAGCGTGAACACTCTGTCCGCCATATTTTTTATAGCGTCATTGTGAGTTACCATTATAACGGTGTTTGAGTATTTTTGGTTGACCTCCTCAATCAGCTTGAGAATCTCTTTTGAGGTTTGATAGTCAAGAGCACCTGTTGGCTCGTCGCACAGCAAAATGTCGGGGTTTTTAACTATGGCTCTTCCGATGGATGTTCTTTGCTGCTGGCCGCCCGAAAGCTGCGAAGGCAGCTTGTCCTTCTGTTCAAAAATTCCGAGGGTTTTCATCAGTTCATCCACATCAAGCGTATCGTTTCCGAGGTACTTTCCGACTTCAATATTTTCTCTGACGGTTAAATTAGGAATTAAGTTGTATGACTGAAAGACGTAGCCGAGATGCTTTCTTCTGTACTGCGTAAGCCTTTTTTCGCTCATAAACTTAACTTTTTCGCCGTTTACGGTAATATCGCCGCTGTCCGCAGTTTCAATTCCGCCGATAATATTCAGCAAGGTTGATTTTCCCGAACCTGACGGACCGAGCAGAACGCAAACCTCGCCCTTGTTTATTTCCATATCAACACCGCCGAGTGCCTGAACAAAGCTGTCGCCCTCGCCGTAATGCTTCTTTAATTCCTTTATTTCTACAAAACTCATAATTTACCTCATTAGCTTGCGTCTATGCTTTTACTGTCAATTGCAAAATATCTCTTGAACCGTTTGCGTAAAGGCGTGAATACACCTCCCGGCATTTTTTGAATTTGCTGAAAGTCTTTTGTGCCTCGCACTCATTGCAGTAAACCTTCCAGCAACCTGTGCAAAGGCAGTTTGCACCGCCCTGTTCGATAAATCCCTTTACGTCCTCAAGCGGATAGCTTAAAAATATTCCGATTTCGTGCGGAAAATCCTTTTGCGTCTTTAATCTGCGTTTAAGCATTCGGATAGCGTAATCCGTGTCGGTTGAGCGATAACCGTACACCGTCAGGAATTCCTTTACGCCATCCTTGTTTAAGTCCGCCGTAAGCATATTCCTTCTGCAGACATAAATAAGTGCAAGACCGTTTTCTTTTTTCAGAATAATCAGTTCTACACCCTTATCTCTGAACAGTTCGTTCCAGGTATCAATCGCTGTTATGAGCGATTTTTCGCTTTCGAACCTGCACGAAAACATATTGGCAGTTTTCAGCGAAGCCAGAGTTGGAGAGCAATGCTCTACAAGATATTTTTCAAGTGACATATTTAAACCTCAATTATGCTAATAATTTACCGAGGCTGATGCAATTTTCTGTTGCTTCGTCGTCAGGCGTCTCATTTGCAATTACTCCGTCTGCTACGAGCGTAATGCCAAGTCCCTCGCAGTCAGCCTGCCAGTTACGCATCCATTCGCCGTCGCCCCAACCGTAAGAACCGAAAAGTGCAACTTTTTTGCCGGCAAGCGATTCTTTAATATCGTCAAACATCGGCTGGAATTCGCTGTCTTCAAGCTCTTCAACTCCCATTGAAGGACATCCGAGAGCGATACTGTCATAGTCGCCAAGCATTGCACTGCCGAATTCCGAAGCAGTGAAGAGCGAAACCTCAGCCCCTGCCTCTGCAGCACCCGACGCAATGGCATTAGCCATTGCCTCTGTGTTACCTGTTGAACTCCAGTATACAACTGCTGTTTTCATATTAATCACCATTGGTTAGCCGACGCTAACCGCCTTTCCTTAAATATAGTTAGCACTTGCTAACTATATGCTATTATACTGCATATTTCATAAAAGGTCAACCCTATTTATCAACAAGTTAGCAAAGTCTAACCGCAATGATTTTAGTTATTTTTTACAAATGCACGGTGCCTAACCGAAAAAACAAAGAACGTTTTTCCCGATTCAAACATACGGCTTGCCGTTCTTATAAATTGATTTCCATGCATAAAATCAGAAAATTTTTGTTAAAATTTAACTTGAAAAGCGACTTTTAATCGTGTATAATACGCATTGAAAAATAAATAAAACAAATTTAAGTGTGTTGCCAAAGGCGTAAATCCGGCTTTTGACAGCACACTTTTTATTTTTGAAAGGAAACAATATGGAAAACAATCAACACTTAGCTAACGAAAAAATCAGCGTACTAATGCGTAAATATGCCGTGCCGTGCATCATATCACTTCTTGTTGGTGCTTTGTACAACATTGTTGACCAGATATTTATTGCAAATGCGTCCTATCTCGGTTCTTACGGCAATGCAGCAAACACAGTTGTGTTTCCGCTGACGGTAATTGCACTTGCCATTGCCGTAATGATTGGCGACGGCTGCTGTGCGTTTGTAAGCCTGAGCCTCGGCAGAAACGAAACAAAAAGTGCCAGAAAAAGCGTGGGTAATTCTATCGTAATGGTAATTATAAGCAGCCTGATACTCAGTGCCGCTTATCTGATTTTCAGCAAGCAGATAATCTCACTGTTCGGCGGAACTGTAAATGCACAGACCTTTAAACATTCAAAGGAATATTTCTTTTATATCACTCTGGGAATTCCGTTTTATATGTTCGGACAGGCACTGAACCCTATTATCAGAGCGGACGGTAGCCCCCGTTTTGCAATGGTGTCCACGCTTGCAGGTGCTGCCACCAACATAATTCTTGACCCTGTTTTTATATTCGTTTTTAAATGGGGTATGATGGGTGCCGCCGTAGCAACGGTAATAGGACAAATTGTTACCGCTGTGCTTGCAGTCTGGTACATTGTTCATATGAAACTGATAAAACCCGCTTCGTCAGACTTTAAGCCCGACAAAACGGTTTGCAAAAAGACGCTTGAGTTGGGTGTTACAAGCTTTTTATCACAAATATCGCTTGTTGCGGCTATGGCGGCAATTAACAATATGATAAGGAAATACGGTGCACTTGATTCGGTTTTCGGTCAGGAACAATACGCACAAATACCCATGGCGGTTGTGGGAATTGTTATGAAATTCTTTCAGATTGTAATTTCAATAGTTGTCGGTATGGCGGCAGGATGTATTCCGCTTGTAGGCTTTAATATGGGGGCTGAAAAGAAAAGCAGGGTCAGGGAATTGTTCAAAAAACTTCTGCTTTCCGAAGCAACGGTCGGTGCCGTTGCTCTCGTTATAGTAGAGTTGTTTCCGACGCAGCTTATACGTATATTCGGTGCGGCAAACGAAAGTCAGTATTATACCGATTTTGCAATTAAAGCATTTCGCATCTATCTTTGTATGATGATATTTGCCTGCATCAACAAAGCGTGCTTTATCTTTCTTCAGGCAATGGGTAAAGCTGTTTATTCAACCCTGCTTTCTATGGTGCGTGAAATTTTGTTCGGCGTTGGGTTTGCACTTTTGCTTCCGCTTTTCTTCGGACTGGACGGCGTTTTATACTCTATGCCGCTTTCAGATATTCTTACCTTCATTATTTCGGCAATCATTATATTCAAGGTAAATAAAGAGTTAAATGAACACACCGCAACAGCATAAATAACACTTTTAAAAAGTCGGCTCTACACTAAAATCCCCTGTATACCCAAGTATACAGGGGATTTTTCAGACTGCTTCGCTGAAGTTTGAGAGCGGTGCGTGCAACGGCTCGCTTACAAGTCCGCAAGCACTGCATTTTTTATAGCATAAACATAAGCCTGAAACAATCAGTGATATGCTGTTTTATTATTGATGATTAAAAACTCTCTGCAAATGCTTTTAATTCATCGGCTGAAAAAGCACCGTTAAGGATTTTGCCTTCTGTGATTTCTGCCGCAGGAGCACTTGGCTGCAGGTTTTGTACTGCCTTTCCGAATCCGCTGCCGCCCGACGTTGCAAAAAGAACTACCTTTTTGCCGCTAAAATCATACGCCTCAAGAAAGCTGTTGATAATCGTAGGTGCAACATACCACCAGATTGGGAAACCGACAAAAATCACATCGTAACTTTCTATTGATGCGTCAGTGTCTGCAAGTGCCGGTTTGATGCCCTTTTTCATTTCTTTGCTGCTGCGTGAGAGCGGATTCATCCAGTTAAGGTCTGATTTTGTGTATGCCTTTTCGGGTTTGATTTCGTACAAATCCGCACCTGCTGCCTCGGCAAGAGCCTTTGCTTTTGCGGCTGTTGTGCCGCTTGCTGAAAAGTATGCTACCAATTGTTTGCTCATAGTTATTTCTCCTTTTGTATATTTTATTTTATCTAAAACATCAACTGTTTTTATACAGCTGCGTTTTGTTCTTACTGTAACGAGCCAATCCATAACTTGAGTTCGGATTCCGTGCCGCCGGTTTTGCAGGCGGTCAGCGAAAAGATAAGAAATATCCGATTGCGTGTTAACTGCTACGTAACACCTTCAATAAGATGACGAAAATATAATTGACACCATGTCAGTAAGTGTATTATACAACTATTCTGACACGGTGTCAACACCTAAATCTGTGCTTTGTATTTTAATTTTATTCGTACTTTATGTCAAATATATTTAGCAACCGTTGCTGTGGCTAAGAAATTCTGACTAAAGTAAAAAGTGTGAGAAATAAAAGACGTATGTCTTCTATATCACATTGAGTATAACATCTGACCTTTAAGCCTGCTTTTTCTATACGGGCAGAGCCTGTGTATTCGCCGTCCTCGAATATTCTGAAAACAATACGGGAATCGCTGACCACTGTGATACGAAACGTTATTCCTTTGGCGTTAAGATATCTGTGGATATCGTGCCCGTCAAAAGTAAAAGTTTTTCTGCCGAGTTTTGATTCCGCAACCTGCCCTACCCTGTGCAGTTCTTTTTTACCTGTTTTACAGTTTTCAAACACAGCTTCGCAGCCGCCATCGTACAGCTTGCCTCTGTCGGCACGGAAAATTGTTTTATTCTTATAATTTCTCAGCGAGTAGTGACTGTTTTTGTCGCTGACATACAAATTGAGCTGAAAAATATTTTTTGGTCTTCGCTTTATGAACATATAATCGGTCTCCGCCATTTTTGTATGTATATATGTATAATAGAATACGCTGTCCAACAAATGTCCAACAAAATGCTATCAATTTTACGGATTTGTATATATTTTACAGTATTAATCAAATAGTTTCAAAACACTTGTTGAATATGTTGACCGCTATGACAATAATTGCTATAATATGCATACTGATAATTATTTGGGAATAAGGATATAAAAAAACCAAGGGAAGAACAATGAAATTAAGCGAACTGAATATAGGCGAAACGGCAGTTATTGAAACCGTTGGCGGCGAAGGTGCATTAAGGCAGCACTTTCTTGATATGGGCGTTATTCCGGGTGCGGAGATAACGCTTGTTAAGTACGCTCCCATGGGCGACCCGATTGAGTACAGAATTCACGGGTATGAACTTACGCTACGCCTTGCCGACTCGGAAAAAATTACAATTACAAAAACAACCGCACACAGCGGCAAAAAGGCTGTGACTTTACATTCTGACAAAGCCCATCCCGGACTCGGCGAAGGCGGAAAGTTCCACAGCAAAGCGGACGAACACCCTTTGCCTGACTCAACTGTGCTGACCTTTGCCCTTGCAGGTAATCAGAACTGCGGCAAAACAACGCTGTTTAATCAGCTTACGGGTTCAAATCAGCACGTAGGCAACTTTCCCGGCGTTACCGTTGACAGAAAAAGCGGTGCCATTAAAGGCAATACTAACACCGAAGTTGTTGACCTTCCGGGTATTTATTCTCTGTCGCCGTATTCGAGCGAGGAGATTGTGTCACGTACATATATTCTGAGTGAAAAGCCGACGGGCATTATAAACATAGTTGACGCCACTGCGATTGAACGCAACCTATACCTGACTATGCAGCTGATGGAACTTGAAATCCCGATGGTACTTGCACTCAATATGATGGACGAGATGCGAGGTAACGGCGGTTCGGTGCGTATTAACGAGATGGAGGAGGCGCTCGGAATTCCCGTTGTTGCTATTTCCGCATCTAAGAACGAGGGCATCGAAGAACTTATCAGCCACGCTCTGCATATTGCAAAGTATCAGGAAAAACCGCTGAGAACCGACTTTTGCGACGTCAACGACCGTGGCGGTGCCGTACACAGATGTCTGCACGGCATTATGCATCTTATTGAGGACCACGCAAAAGCGGCGGACATACCCGTCCGCTTTGCCGCAACTAAACTTGTTGAGGGCGACAAAACCATAAAAGACGCACTTAAACTCGATAAAAACGAGGCGGAGTTTGTTGAGCATATTATTCTTCAGATGGAAGAAGAATGCGGGCTTGACCGTGCCGCTGCAATTGCGGATATGCGTTTTTCGTTTATTCAGAAACTGTCTGAGCAGTGCGTGATTCAGCCTAAAGAGAGCAAGGAGCGTACCCGCAGCAAAAAAATTGACAAAATCCTTACAGGCAAATTCACCGCAATTCCAACATTTGCAGGAATTATGGCTTTGATTTTCTGGCTTACATTCGGTGTTATAGGCAAGTATCTTCAGGATTTGCTTGAGCAGGGCATAGACGGGCTTACAGGCGTTGTTGACCACGTTCTTACGCTGTGGAATACAAACGACGTTGTGCACTCGCTGATTATTGACGGTGTGTTCAACGGCGTCGGAAGCGTACTGAGCTTTTTGCCGATAATTGTAACGCTGTTTTTCTTTCTGTCGCTGCTTGAAGACACGGGATATATGGCACGGGTTGCGTTTGTAACGGATAAACTTCTAAGAAAAATCGGGCTCTCAGGTCGAAGCATCGTTCCTATGCTTATAGGCTTTGGATGTTCTGTACCCGGCGTTATGAGCTGCCGCACGCTGCCGAGTGAACGTGACAGAAAAATGACTATTATGATGATTCCGTTTATGAGCTGCACGGCAAAACTGCCGATATACGCCTTGTTTTCGGCTGCGTTTTTCCCTGAGTACTCTGCACTCGTTATGATAGGGCTGTATCTGATGGGAATAATTATGGGAATCGTTACCGCCCTGATAATGAAAAACACATCGTTCAAAGGCGAAGCGGTACCGTTTGTAATGGAACTGCCTAACTACCGTATGCCGAGCGGAAAGAACATACTTCACCTTATCTGGTCAAAGTCGAAAGACTTTATTACAAGGGCGTTTACGGTTATTTTTGTTGCAACAATTGTAATATGGTTTTTGACAACGTTTAACTTTCATCTTGAAATGGTGAAAAATTCAAAAGACAGTATTCTCGCCGTTGTTGCAGGATGGATATCGCCGATATTTGCTCCACTCGGCTTTGGCGACTGGCGAATGACAACCTCGCTTATAACGGGCTTTATGGCAAAAGAAAGCGTGGTTTCCACACTTTCAATTCTGTTTGGCGGTACGGCAAAGATTGCTGCGGCACTTACAGTACCGTCTGCAATATCCTTTCTTGTATTCTGTCTGCTGTACACCCCCTGCGTTGCCGCAGTTGCCTCTGTAAAAAGAGAGCTCGGCGGAAAATGGGCTGCGGGAATTGTGCTTATGCAGTGCCTTATCGCCTGGATTTGTTCGGGCACGGTTTATTTAATCGTATCCGTAATCGGTTTGTAATCGGAAGTGATTTGATTGAGTAAGTTACTTATTAATATCATAAAAAGGCGTGGCGGCAGACGTGAGGAGTACGGACTGCTCAGCGGCTACACAGGAATTGTATGTAACCTGCTGCTGTGCGTGGCAAAGTTTGTTGTGGGGTCGGTTACGGGTGCCATATCCGTCACAGCAGACGCTGTTAACAACCTTACTGACAGCGGCGTGAACATCGTCACAATTGCAGGCACAAAACTTGCAAACAAACCCGTTGACAAAGAGCATCCGTTCGGTCACGGGCGGGCGGAATATATATCCGCACTAATAGTTGCGATGTCGATTTTTCTTATGTGCTTTGAACTTTTTAAAAGTTCGGTGCAAAAGATTATCCACCCTGAAGACGTGCGTTACAGCCGCATTTATATACTAATCCTTGCACTTGCGGTGTGCGTAAAACTGTGGATGGCGTTTTTTAACAAAAAACTGTTTTCGCTTACAGATAACCTCAACCTTAAAGCCGTTATGAAAGACAGCCTTAACGACTGCGTTGCAACGGGTGCAACAATTGCAGTACTGGTGCTGTCGGGTGTGTACGGCATAAAGTGGGTTGACGGTGTTACAGGCTGTGCGGTTGCGGTGTTTGTGCTTTTGTCGGGCGTGGAGGTAATAAAAGATATTCTTCCCGCACTGCTGGGTCAGCCGCCGTCAAAAGACGTAACCGACCGAATTGAAAGCATTATACTGAGCGACGAATTAATTTTAGGCGTTCACGATTTGATTCTGCACAACTACGGACCCGGCAGAACTATCGCCTCTGCTCACGCAGAAGTGCCGTCCGATACCGACCTTACCGCTGCACACGAAGCTATTGACCGTGCGGAGCAGAAAATAATGAAGGAACTGGGTATCAACATCTGTATTCACACAGACCCTGTTGCAGTGAACGACAGCGAGTTTGAAAAATACAAAACGCTGACCGAAATATTAATCAGCGAATACAATGCGGACTTCACCTTCCACGATTTCAGACTGACTGAAAGCGGCGGCAAAAAAGTGATTGCGTTTGATTTGGTAACGCCGTTTGAATACGAAAGTGCAAAGGAGCAGATTAAAAACGACATCACCCGAATTTATAGCGAAAAGCTCCCGAATACCGAACTCAGCATAAATATTGAACACTCGTTTACCGAACAATAGAGGCACTCTTCAAAGAAGAGTGCCTTTATTGTTTTGCTCAAATTCTGCCTGTGTTACTGCCTATTGTTTGCTTTCAATCAATCCATAATTTGAGTGCAAAAGATAATTAGATGTTATTGTATATTGTTTTTGGCAGCGATAAAGTGTATAATAAACTCGGAATACATATATGATTTGCAAAAATCAGAGCCGGAATGCACTGCGGCAAACCGCAGTGTGCCTGTGTGGGTTAAAGTACAAGGGATTATATCACTTTGCAGGCAGTGCCTTTGTGTGCAGACCCGTATCGCATAAATGCGATTTTAAATCGTTTCCGGCTCTGTTTTATTTTTACTATGGACATACTTAACAGCACCCTCGATTACGGCGAATGGCTGCGTTTTTTTGATTACAAAAAAAGCGGCGGACACCTTCGCCGTGCCGAAGAACAAGAGTTAAAAGAGTTTATTGAAAACAAGCGTTATCTGCCTGTTGCCCAAAAGCTGTGCAGCGGCGGCTGTTTCGGTGTGCCTGCGGCATTGCAGGTAAACAAAAGCAGCACCAACAGAAAACGCACCGTTTTTACTTTTGCTGACGACGAAAAAAACGTTCAGAAATTTATTGCGTACAAGCTGCTGGAATACGACGGTATTTTTGCCGACAACCTGTATTCTTTCAGGCGGAATATGGGCGTAAAAAAGGCTGTAATACGGCTTTTTTATGCAAAAGGAATACAAAATATGTATTCGTACAAGGTGGATATTTCGGACTACTTTAACTCCGTTTCGCCCGAAATTCTTTTGCCCGAACTCAAAAAGGTGCTGAGGGATGATTTGCCGCTGTACCGTGTTATTGAAGATATGCTGAACTGCCCGTTTGCCATATCCGACGGTACAAAGGCTGAGATGAAAAAAGGAATTCTTGCAGGGTCGCCGCTTTCGGGGTTTTTAGCAAATCTGTACCTTGAGGGGCTTGACCGCCATTTTGAAGAAAACGGCGTGCTTTACGCACGGTACTCGGACGACATCATTATATTTGCAGAAAGCGAAGACGAAATCGAAAGGCACGCAGAATACCTGAACGACTTTTTAAAAAGCCGCAGGCTCGGTATCAACGAACGCAAGGTTTGCCGCACGAATCCGCATGAAAAGTGGACTTTTCTCGGGTTCAGTTACAGCAACGGCGTTATTGATATTGCAGAGGTTTCAAAGGACAAACTCAAAAAGAAAATGCGTCGCAAGGCACGGGCTCTTGTGCGGTGGAAAAGACGCAAAGGTGCGTCTGCAGAGCGTGCTGCGGCAGCGTTTATAAGATATTTTAACAAAAAGCTTTACGAAAATGACGCTATGCACGAAATCACCTGGTGCAGGTGGTATTTTCCCGTAATTACAACGAGCTCCGGTCTGCGTGAAATTGATGAATACACGCAGCAGTGCATAAGATATATCGCAACAGAAAAGCAGAACAAAGGCAAGTTCCGATTTAAGTATGCAGATATGAAATCGCTCGGCTACACAACGCTTGTAAACAATTATTATAAATTCAAAAGCACAGGAAAAACAGATTATGAAATCCGAGAAAAAACGAATTGAAAGTATTGATATTGCAAAAGGAATAGGCATACTTCTTGTTATAGTCGGACACCTTGTAAACCCTAAAGAACAGGCTGAAAGCAGTATAATTTTTGCATTCCATATGCCGCTTTTCTTTATGCTGTCGGGCGTGTTTGCGGCAAGCAAAAAAAGTTTTGCCCAGAGCGTAAAAGGGCTGCTCAAAGCGGTGTACGTGCCTTACATCGCAGTGGTGATAGTTGACGCTGTTATCCATTATTTTATTGACCGTGCGTCAGGCACACCCGATATTCACGAAATTGTGATTCACACGCTTGAATGTGCAGTCGGCGTACAGATTACATACGCTAATGTGGCAGTGTGGTTTTTGTTTGCACTGTTTGTAATAAAAGCCGTATTCATTCTGATTAACCTGATTAAAAACAAGGCAGTTGTCAACACGGTAGTGTTTGTTATTGCGGCAGGATGTATGGCGTTTGTGCTGACGCTGAAACAGGAGGAAATGCCTAAAAACATTATATATATCGCCGCCACTGCGGGATTTGTATTTTTCAGCCTTGGCTACTTTGCACGGGACGTTATACGCTCGCTTGAGTCAACTGCCGAAAAAACAAAACTGCCGCTTGTTGCAGCCGTGCCGCTTGCGGCATTGCTTGTGTTTTCCGCACTCGAAAACGGGTACGTTGACACACGTGTTTACAACTTTGCAAACCCCGTTTTGTATTTTGCAAACGCCGTTATCGGCTGCTACGTTGTAACCGTTTTTTGTGCGTATATGGCAAACTGCAGGGGTGCAGTTTTAAGAGGCGTTAAAAAGGTGCTGACATTCTTTGGCGAAAACAGCATTGTAATTCTTATGGTACACTACCCGATTGCACGCAAGCTCACAAAGGCACTGTATGAGCATTACGGTATTCAGGATTATCTGTTTTACCGTTCAAACGAACTTGTGCTGTTTATAGTAATAACGCTGTTAATGGTTCCTGTAATATGGTTTTTCAACAGATTTTTGTATTTCATTATCGGCAGAAAAAAGCCGCAAAAAAATCCATCGGATTAATTATCCGATGGATTTTAATTATTTTGTTTTAACCGATTTTACTTTTGACCACTTGCTGTAGTAGACGGTTTTGCCGACTTTTTTGTAGGTACGCACACGGACAAAGTATTTTTTCTTTGCTTTGAGCCTGCCGATTGTTTTGTATCGGCGTGAGTAACTCTTAATTGTTACGGTTTTAGTGTTCTTTTTAAAGTTTTTATCCGTGCTGTACTGGAGCTGATAACCGTTTGTGTCGGTAGTCTTTCTTTTCCAGTATGCAGCAAAGCTTTTTCTGCCCGAGTACAGATAAGTGAGCGAAGTGCCTACGGGGTTGATTTTGAATTTGCGAACAACCTTTCCCGTATACTTGCCCTTAAACTTTATTGTTGCTTTTGCCGTGCCGATTTTTACGTTGCCCGAATACGAAATTGTGTAGTCGGTGCCCTGCTTTAATTTTTTGCCCTTGGTTGTGATTACGGTTGCTTTTGGTTTTTTTGCTTTGCCTGTGTAGGTAAACGCAGTGCCGTTGAGCTTTACGCTTTTGACTTTGTAATAGGTTGCAACACGCTTGTGGTACGAGCAGTTGTTGTTGGTACAGCAGTAATACTTTTCGCCGTTGTAGTTATACTTAAAGCTCTCGGAGTCCACATACGACTTGTCGGTAACAAGTTTTGTTTTGTGGGTGTGCTTTTGCACTGTAACGTCAGACGTGTAACCGCCTGCAACTGTTGTAAGAATGTAAAGCAGATAGGTTTTGCCCGCCGTCATTTTTGTTGCGACTGACGGGTTTTCGCTTACGCCGAGGAGTTCGGCATATTCCCTGTTTTTCTTGGTGATTTTTGTGCAAAGGGCAATGCTGAGCATATCGTCGCTGCCCGATTCGGTGATATAAACAATCATAGAATCGTCCACAGTGCCGTTAAACTTCTGAGCAAAACTGAATTCATAAAACGCAGTCTGCTCGGGAGTGAACTTTGCAAAAATGCATCTGTTTTCAACGTCGTTCATATCTTCTGCCAAAACAGATACTTCAAACGGCACGCCCTCGGTAACATCGGGGGCGTCGTCTTTGCTGTAAGCCGCTGCACTGAGCGGTGCAAAATTTATGCTGCAGATAAGCATAATCACTGATAAAACAAGGGCTGATGCTTTTTTCATAATAATCACGCAACCTTTCGCTACATTCAGTTGTGCTTAAAAATTTTGTTCGTTGCCGCCGTCCTGTGACGGAGTATCCTCCGGCTGAGGAGTACCGATTTCGGGAGTCGGCTGCTGAGGATATTCGGGCGGTGAATAGGGTGCGTCCACCGCAGGAATGTCTGCTGTCTCCTGCGGTACAGGGTTGTAAACAGGCTGCTGAGGCATAGTATAAGTCGGTGCAGGCTGATAGTAATTATTCTGCGGCTGAGCATAATAATACGTCTGCTGCGGTGCTGCAAGCATTTTTTCGTCGTCGCTCATAAAGTCGTACTGCGTTACGGCATTTTCAAGAAACGCCCTTGCCTTGAAGTTTTCGTAGTACAGTGCCATTGTGGTGTTATATTACGGCACAACGTAGATGTTTATAAGTCCGAGAGTCGGAATCATAAGCAGATACCACGGAATAAAACTGAGGTCAAGCACAAAGAGTTCCCACTTGTGTCCTGCGGTCATTTTGCCCGAAATACGCATTGCGTCGCTGAATGAAAGTTCAGGCTTGTCGGCAAGGATATATTCTGTAAAACGCCATTTGTACGTGAATATCACACCGGGTATGATAAACAGCACAAACAGAATTGTAAGCAGAATTCCCTGAATAAGATTAAGCACGAATTTTGCCCAGTAGTTTTTGTCAAACGTCTTTTTGAATACGTACGACAATCCGTCGCCGAACGACAGATTGTTGCCGTGAATTAACTGAAGGAACACGCCTTTGAGCGTTATCTGAAGCGGCGACAA
Source organism: Oscillospiraceae bacterium (assembly GCA_015065445.1). Lineage (GTDB taxonomy): Bacteria > Bacillota > Clostridia > Oscillospirales > Acutalibacteraceae > Eubacterium_R. Next base: position 26,714 of record SVQF01000004.1, read on the forward strand.
AAACAGTCCTGCAAGCGACGCAAACACGCCGAACAGTCCCATAATTCCCAGAAAAACCCACTTGAATCCCGACGGGATTTCCTGCTCCGCTTTGACCAACGTTACTCTTCCGTTGCCGTCAAAATCGTTAAAATAATCTCTGTCGAACTCCTCGTACGGATTTATATTTTTGTAGTCTGAACCTTTGTCGGACTCTTTGTCCGAGTCGTCGTCTGAGCGGCTGTCGCTCTGCGAAAACGGATTGGTGTCAAACACGCCGCCTGCACCCGAGCCCACGCCCGAAAACGACATTCCGCCGCCTGTGACAATGCCGATTATCACTGTTATTATAAACAGTTTGAAGACGTTGTTTTTAATAAGAGCCTTCGCCTGCTGTTTTACAACACTTCTGTTAATTTCCATTTTTATACGTCCTTTTAAAACTCAAGTTTTTCTGCAATAAAGTTTTCAAGTTCTGCTATCGGGAGTCTTACCTGCTCCATAGTGTCACGGTCACGGACTGTTACGCAGCCGTCGTCAACCGATTCAAAATCGTATGTGATGCAGTAAGGTGTGCCGATTTCGTCCTGACGGCGATAACGCTTACCGATTGAGCCTGCGTCGTCGTAGTCAACATTGAATTTTTTAGAAAGTGATGCGAATACTTCTTCTGCCTGTTCGCTGAGTTTTTTGGAAAGGGGAAGAACCGCTGCCTTGAACGGCGCAAGTGCGGGGTGGAAGTGCATTACAACACGGGAGTCGTTCTTTTCTGCGTCAATAACTTCCTCGTCATAAGCCTCGCAAAGAACGGCAAGAAACAGTCTTTCCACGCCGAGTGACGGCTCAATAACATAAGGAATGTACTTTTTGCCTGTTGCCTGGTCAAAGTATTCGAGGTTTTTGCCCGATACGTTGATGTGCTGTGTGAGGTCGTAGTTTGTTCTGTCTGCGATGCCCCAGAGTTCGCCCCAGCCGAACGGGAACATATACTCAAAGTCGGTTGTTGCCTTTGAGTAGAACGAAAGTTCCTCGGGGTCGTGGTCACGGAGTCTGAGGTTTTCTTCGCTGATTCCGAGGGAGTAGAGCCAGTCACGGCAAAAACCTCTCCAGTAAGCAAACCACTCAAGGTCTGTGTCGGGTTCGCAGAAGAATTCAAGTTCCATCTGTTCAAACTCACGAACACGGAAGATGAACTTACCGGGGGTGATTTCGTTACGGAATGACTTACCAATCTGTGCAACGCCGAACGGAATCTTTTTTCTTGTTGTACGCTGAATGTTGGCAAAGTTTACAAATATACCCTGTGCGGTTTCGGGACGGAGATAGATTTCGTCCTTAGTGTCCTCGGTAACGCCCTGGAAGGTCTTGAACATAAGGTTGAACTGACGGATGTCGGTAAAGTTTGTTTTGCCGCAGTTCGGACAAGGGATATTGTGCTCTTTGATATAAGCACTCATCTCTTCGTTTGACCAGCCCGCAACGTTTGTGCCGTCAAAATTTTCTATAAGGTCGTCGGCACGGTGACGGGTTTTACACTCGCAGCAGTCCATAAGCGGGTCGGAAAATCCGCCGAGATGTCCTGACGCAATCCAGGTCTGCGGGTTCATAAGAATGGCGGAGTCAAGTCCTACGTTATACTTGTTTTCCTGAATGAACTTGCGACGCCACGCTGATTTGATATTTGTTTTAAGCTCAACGCCGAGCGGACCGTAGTCCCATGTGTTTGCAAGGCCGCCGTAAATCTCGCTGCCCGGATACACAAATCCTCTGCCTTTACAAAGGGCTACAATTTGCTCAAGCGATTTTTCTGTATTTTTCATATATGTTATACCTCCTATGCAATTAGAGTTATTATACTATTATTAATAAAATAAGTCAATAATATTATAACTGATTTGTCTCCCTTGCTAAAGGGAGACAAATCAGTTAAGCTATAATATTTCTGCGTCAAAATAATCAAGTGCCTCGTTGACCTCAATAAGATTAAACACCTTGTGTTCTATACAGTAACGCACAACAAGGTCGGCGGTGTCGGACATAGAAAGGCAGTAACCTGCCGTTTCGAGCAGACGCTCCGCCTGTGCGATGTCGAGCGACAGTGCAAGGCAGAGTTTTACAGCGGTGCTTTTTGACGGGTGGTAGTCCACGTCCGCACGGATTTTGGAAAAAAGTCTGCGGTCGATGTCCGCCCTTTTATAAACGGTGCTGTCCTTAACGCCCATACTGTCAATTATCCTGAACAGGTTTTGCTGAAACGTCGGCTGCTTTTCGGGGATAACAATCGGTATTGCCTTCGATTTTTGCGAAGCATACATAGGTGCCGACTCACGTGCGGCAGTCGGTTTTGGGGTGCCCTCTGCAAATCCTCCTGCTGCATTGAACACCCTCGTTTCTTCGTAATGTTCTTCAATTGCTGAGAAGGCGTCCTCAACAACGGCGTTATGCTCGCTGCCGTGGAGTATTGTATATGTATTTATATAAGTCGACAGGTCGTCGAGAAAACTCTTTTTAAGTTTTTTAAAATGTCGCATTGAAGGAGACCATTCCTTTCGAATTTGCTGTTATTATTGTATCAAACGAGGGGCAAAAAATCAACAATCCCTCAAAAAAGAAAGGATGTATTACAATGAAAAAAGGTTTAACAGAAATTATTTATGTACTCGACAGGTCAGGCTCTATGGGACATCTTACGGGCGACACAATCGGTGCGTACAATGCGTATCTTGACGAGCAGAAGAAGTTTGACGGCGAAACAAAGATTACCACCGTGCTTTTTGACGACAAGTACGAACTGCTTTATAACGGCGAAAAGATTGAAAACGCATATCTTGACCACGAAAAATACTACGTAAGAGGTATGACGGCACTGTATGACGCAGTGGGCAAAACAATTCTTGACGTGGGACACAGGCTGTCTGTAACTTCCGAAAACGAAAGACCCGAAAAAGTGATTTTCATTATCACAACCGACGGTTACGAAAACGCAAGCAAGGAGTTTACGCAAAAGAAGGTAAAAGAGATGATTGAACACCAAAGTAATAAGTACAGCTGGGAGTTTATGTTCTTCGGTGCAAACATCGACACCGCTGCGGTTGCGGACGAAATAGGCGTTAATCCCCGGATGGCATACGATTTTGAGGCGTCCGAAAAAGGCATTGGCAGAATGATGGAGTGCTGCTGTGCGGCAACGGCAAGAATCCGTGAAAATAAGCCGAAAAAGAGTTTTTTTAAAAGATAACAGGCACAACAAAAGCACTGAGGGTCAGCCTCAGTGCTTTACTTTTTTACGGCTTTTTAGTTGTTTGTGCCTTCTTGGTAGTGGTACTCTTTTTTGACTTTTTGGTTGTGGTTTCTTTCTTCTTTTTCTGCTCCTTATAAGTGCTTACGGTTTTGTAATTCTGCTTGCCGTTTACGGTACGGGTAAGCACGTAGGAGTTGCCGCTTTTTGAGATGTTTATATTAACGTCGCCAACATTTATATCATCTTTTGCATAGAGCGTGCAGGTAAGGCTTCCGCTCTCGCACTTCATCTTGATACGCAAATCGGTGCCGCTTGTGTTTTTCCACTGAAAGTCCTGAGTGTTCCACTGAACGGTTGCGTCGCCGCCGAGCGGTACGTAAGACACTTTGAGCGTGTGGGCATGGCGTACAACAATCTCTGCGTTTGCACGCAAAGCACATTCAAAAATAGTTGAACTTACCTGACACACGCCGCCGCCGAGACCGTCCACAAACTCTGCGTCACGCACAATTTTAGCCGTCTGGTAGCCTGCCGTTACGGTACGCTTACCGACGTTCTGATTAAAGCTGAACACCTGATTGTTGGGCACAACAAGATTGTTGAGCTTTTTAACCGCATTTTTGAGATTTGTTGTGCGAGTGGTGTTGCTTGAGTCGTAGTAGGTCGTGTACGTTGCTATCTTGTGCGGATAGCTGCCCTCTTCGTCTTTTGACAGTCCCTTATAAATAGTTTTTGTACTGGTTTCGGGGAACGTAGTATTAAGGTTTTCGGTTGTGGTGACCGTGGTAGGTTCGGTTGTAGTAGCCGCCGTTGTTTCGGTTGCAACGGTTGCGGGTTTTTCCTCATCCGGATGTGCAGTACACGAAACGAGTGCACTCACAATTACCGCAACCGATAAAATTATACATATTCTTCTTTTCATTAACGTCCTCTGTTTACTGATTTTTGTAAGGTTTCTTTTTTCTTACCCAGCCCTCTTTGTTGACCTGCTTTGCACGTGCGATTGAAAGCGATTCGCCCGGAATATCGTCGGTGATGGTTGAGCCTGCTGCGATATACGCCTTTTCGCCGACTGTTACGGGAGCAATAAGATTTGTGTTACAGCCGATAAACGCACCGTCGCCGATTGTGCAGCGTGTTTTGTTTTTGCCGTCGTAGTTGCAGGTAACCGTGCCGCAGCCGAAGTTTACGCCCGCACCTACGTCACTGTCGCCGATATAGGTAAGATGTGCCGACTTTGTGCCTTCGCCGACAACCGAGTTTTTAATCTCGACAAAGTTGCCCACGTGAACGCCCTTTTTAAGCACAGAATTTGCACGCACCTTAACAAACGGTCCGCAGTCTGCGCCGTCCTCGACCGTTGAGTCAAGAATCTTGCAGTTGTCAAGAATAACGCCGTTGCCGATAGTTCCGTTGTCAATATAGGTGTTGGGTCCTATTACACAGTTTTCGCCGATTTCGGTATCGCCGATAATAATTGTATTAGGCAGAATCTGAGTAGAGTTGCCTATTTTTACATTCTTACCAATCATAACACCGTCGGTACACGGAATATCAATACCGCTGAGCATATGTGTGTTGTTGATGTTGCGACGCATAATGGTGTTGAGGTCGTTAAGCTGAACACGGTCGTTTGCACCGAGGATGACCTCGCTGTTTTCGGCGATGTAGGCGCCCTTGTTTTCGCCCTTTCTGATAAGGATTTCGAGTGCGTCGGTAAGGTAGTATTCCTTTTGTGCGTTGGCGTTTGTAATGTTGTCAATCGCATAAAGAAGGCTTGAGCCCTTGAACCAGTAGGTTCCCGAGTTGCACTCCTTGATTTTCTTTTCCTCGTCGTTTGCGTCCTTGTCTTCAACAATACACAGCAGCGTACCGTTTTTATCACGCTTGATGTGACCTATGCCGTGAGTGTCGTCAACAACGGCACTGATAAGCGTTATGCCGTTGTTGTTGCTTTTGTGGTAGTTATACGCCTTGTTAACAGTGTAAGAATCCATAAGCGGACCGTCGCCGTTAAGAATAAGTATGTCGTCGTTCTGATGCTCGCTGATAAAGTCACGTGCCTGCATTACTGCGTGACCCGTGCCGAGCTGCGGCGACTGCAGTGCAGTCTTGATATCACTGTCAACTCCCGCAAGATATTTTTCAACAACCTCGTGTTCGTAGCCCGTGATAACGCAGATATCCTTAACGCCCGCCTCTTTTACGGCGTCAATAACATATTTAATCATAGGAACAAAAAGCACTTCGCACATAACCTTTGGCTTTTCGCTCTTCATTCTTGTTCCCTTGCCGCCTGCAAGAATAATTGCACACTTCATAGATAAACCCCCTGTAATTATGAATGATTACTTATGAATTGTAGATACTCGCTGCACTCGGACAATAAATAAAATGGGTGTGGGCGAAGCCCACCTAAAACTCATAATTTATAATTTATCATTCATCATTTATACTGATTTTATATAATTATGCACCAAAAACAAAAATATTTCAACATATTTTAATTAAGATTGCTAAAATTATCAAAAAATGTTTGTATTTTACAGCCTGCTGTGTTATATTAATAATGCAAAATACTGTGGGTATGCCATATGCCCCAAAAGTATATGTAGCTAAATTAGTAAATTTTTTTAGGGAGGTTTTTCCAATGGCTAAAAAATACTGTTACCTCTTCTCAGAAGGTAACGCAGACATGAGAGAGCTTCTTGGTGGTAAGGGTGCTAACCTTGCAGAGATGACCAACATCGGTCTTCCTGTACCGCAGGGCTTCACCATCACAACAGAGGCTTGTACTCAGTACTATGAGGACGGCAGACAGATTAATCCCGAAATCATGGCAGAAATTGAAGAGTACATCGTTAAAATGGAAGAAATCAACGGCAAAAAGTTCGGCGACAAAGAGAATCCGCTTCTCGTTTCTGTTCGTTCAGGTGCACGTGCATCAATGCCCGGTATGATGGATACAATCCTTAACCTTGGTCTTAACGAAGAGGTTGTTGAAGTTATGGCTGAAAAGTCAGGCAATCCACGTTGGGCTTACGACTGCTACAGAAGATTCATTCAGATGTATTCTGACGTAGTTATGGAAGTTGGTAAGAAGTACTTTGAGCAGCTCATCGACGAGATGAAGGCTGACAGAGGCGTTACACAGGACGTTGACCTTACTGCTGAAGACCTTAAAGAACTTGCAGAGCAGTTTAAGGCTGAATACAAAGAGAAAATCGGCGAGGACTTCCCGACTGATCCTAAGGAGCAGCTTATGGGTGCAGTTAAGGCTGTATTCCGTTCATGGGACAACCCACGTGCAAACGTATATCGCCGTGATAACGATATTCCTTATTCATGGGGTACTGCAGTAAACGTACAGGCAATGGCATTCGGTAATATGGGTGACGATTGCGGTACAGGCGTTGCATTCACACGTGACCCTGCAACAGGTGCAAAAGGTCTGTTCGGCGAGTTCCTTACCAACGCACAGGGCGAGGACGTTGTAGCAGGTGTTCGTACTCCTATGCACATCAGCGAGATGGAGCAGAAGTTCCCGGAGGCTTTCGCTGAGTTCACAAAGGTTTGCTCAATTCTTGAAAACCATTACAGAGATATGCAGGATATGGAATTTACTGTTGAACACGGTAAACTCTTTATGCTCCAGACCAGAAACGGTAAGAGAACTGCACAGGCTGCTCTTCAGATTGCCTGCGACCTCGTTGACGAAGGTATGAGAACTGAAGAAGAAGCCGTTGCAATGATTGACCCACGTAACCTCGACACACTTCTTCACCCGCAGTTTGACGCAGCTGCTCTTAAGGCTGCTACACCTATGGGTAAGGGCCTTGGTGCTTCTCCGGGTGCTGCTTGCGGTAAGATTGTATTCACAGCTGAAGACGCTGAAGAGTGGAACGCAAGAGGCGAAAAGGTTGTACTTGTTCGTCTTGAGACTTCACCTGAAGATATTACAGGTATGAAGGCATCACAGGGTATCCTCACAGTACGTGGCGGTATGACTTCTCACGCTGCCGTTGTTGCACGTGGTATGGGTACTTGCTGCGTATCGGGTTGCTCAGATATCGTAATGGACGAGGACAACAAAGTATTTACTCTCGCAGGTAAAGAATTCCACGAGGGCGACTATATTTCAATCGACGGTTCAACAGGTAACATCTACGACGGCATCATCGAAACAAAGGATGCTGAAATCGCAGGTACATTCGGCAGAATTATGGGCTGGGCTGACAAGTACAGAACACTCAAGGTTCGCACAAACGCAGATACTCCTGCTGACGCTAAGAGAGCAAGAGAGCTCGGTGCAGAAGGTATCGGTCTTTGCCGTACAGAGCATATGTTCTTTGAAGAGGACAGAATTGCTGCATTCCGTGAAATGATTTGTTCAGACACTGTTGAAGAGAGAGAAGCTGCTCTTGAGAAGATTCTTCCTTATCAGCAGAACGACTTTGAGCAGCTTTACGAAGCACTTGAAGGTTGCCCTGTAACAATCCGTTTCCTTGACCCGCCGCTTCACGAGTTTGTTCCTACTGAAGAAGCAGACATTAAGAAACTCGCTGACGCACAGGGCAAGAGCGTTGAGGAAATCAAAGCAATTATCGCTTCACTTCACGAGTTCAACCCGATGATGGGTCACCGTGGTCTCCGTCTTGCAGTAACATATCCTGAAATTGCTAAGATGCAGACAAGAGCCGTTATCCGTGCCGCTATCAATGTTAAGAAGGCTCATCCTGACTGGGATATGGTTCCCGAGATTATGATTCCTCTTTCATGCGACGCTAAGGAACTCAAGTATGTTAAGGACATCGTTGTTGCAACTGCTGACGAAGAAATCGCTGCAGCAGGTTCAGATATGAAGTACGAAGTTGGTACTATGATTGAGATTCCTCGTGCTGCTCTTACAGCAGGCGAAATCGCTAAGGAAGCTGAGTTCTTCTGCTTCGGTACTAACGACCTTACTCAGATGACATTCGGTTTCAGCCGTGACGACGCAGGTAAGTTCCTTGACGCTTACTATGACGCTAAGATTTTTGAGAACGATCCGTTTGCTAAGCTTGACCAGACAGGTGTTGGCCAGCTTATGGAAATGGCAGTTAAAAACGGTAAGGCAACCCGTCCTTCACTCCACTGCGGTATCTGCGGTGAGCACGGCGGTGACCCAAGCTCAGTTGAGTTCTGCCACAAGATTGGTCTTGACTATGTATCTTGCTCACCGTTCAGAGTTCCGATTGCACGTCTTGCTGCTGCACAGGCTGCTATCGCATCTAAATAAGAGCAATACAAGTGTAACTAAAAAGAGGACAGCGTGAGCTGTCCTCTTTTTTATAATGTTATAAATTATTTGTAAAAAAGTGTTGACAAAAATAAATAAATATTGTAATATATAGGCGGTTAGTTGAGGCTAACCGTCTTTTTAGGCGTGCAAGTTAGTTTTTGCTAACTAAAATTTATACACGGCAGTTAGTTTTGGCTAACTTTTGTTACGGAGGCGATATTATGATTCCGCTCAGTGTTCTCGGGGACGGAAACGAAGGTATCATAAAAAAGGTCGGCGGCAAGCCCGAGGTAAAAAAGCACCTCGAAAATCTTGGCTTTGTGGTTGGCGACAACGTAATTGTTATTACCGAGCAAGACGGCAATATTATTGTAAAAGTTAAGGAAACACGTGTTGCCATAAGCAAAGAAATGGCAATGAAAATATATGTTTAAAATTATTTTATATAAACTTGTGAAGGAGGATTACGATGAACACTCTGAGAAATGTTAAAATCGGAGACACCTGTAAGGTAAAGCGTATTCACGGCGAGGGAGCACTCAAACGCAGAATTATGGATATGGGCATTACCAAAGGTGTAGAGATTTACGTGCGTAAGGTTGCACCTCTCGGCGACCCGGTTGAAGTTACCGTAAGAGGTTACGAACTTTCAATCCGTAAAGGAGACGCCGAACTTATTGAAGTTGAATAATTTTTTTACAAACACGGTTAGCGTTAACTAACCAATATTGATGAAAGGATACTAACAAATATGTCTATTCGCATAGCACTTGCAGGTAACCCGAACAGCGGTAAGACAACACTGTTTAATGCTCTTACGGGCTCCAATCAGTTTGTCGGCAACTGGCCCGGCGTTACCGTAGAAAAGAAGGAAGGCAAGCTCAGAAAGAGCAGCGACGTAATTATTACTGACCTTCCGGGTATCTATTCGCTTTCGCCTTACACGATTGAAGAGGTTGTTGCGAGAGATTACCTTATTGACGAAAAGCCTGACGCAATTATTAATATTGTTGACGGTACAAACCTTGAAAGAAACCTCTATCTTACAACACAGCTCGTAGAACTCGGCATTCCCGTTGTGGTAGCCGTAAATATGATGGACGTTGTTAAAAAGAGAGGCGATAAGATTGACACCGCTGAGCTGTCACGCCAGCTTGCCTGCCCCGTTCTGGAGATTTCGGCTCTTAAAGGAACAGGTATTGACGAGGCTGCACAGGCTGCAGTGAAGGCTGCATCGGGCGAGCCGACAGTTCCGCAACACTCGTTCAGCGGCGTAGTTGAACACGCACTTGCTCACATTGAGGAAAGACTTCTTCACGATATGCCGTCTGAGCAGCAGAGATGGTACGCTATCAAACTTTTTGAAAGCGACGAAAAAGTTATTGAAAAGCTGAATATCAGCAAGGCTGACCTCGACCATATTGCCGAGGACATAAAAGCTGCTGAGGACGAGATGGATGACGACGCTGAGTCAATCATCACAAATGAAAGATACATATACATTACAACAATCATTAAGTCCTGCTACAAAAAAGCAAGCAAGGACAAACTTTCAACCTCAGACAAGATTGATAAGGTTGTTACAAACAGATTCCTCGGTCTGCCGATTTTCGCAGTAGTAATGTTCATCGTTTACTTTGTATCGGTTACAACAGTCGGTGCGTGGGTTACTGACTGGACAAACGACGGACTCTTCGGCGACGGCTGGTTTGCAACGTCAAAATATCAGCAGGCGTACGACGACGATATGGACGCATATGCGGAGGAATACATCTTCTCAAATGCTGAATTCAAGACAAAACTTACCGCAGCCAAGGACGCTGAGGTTATAGGTGCAGAAGACGTTTACGAAGCTGCATACGGTGAAGAGGCAAGCTGGGGCGACTTTGACGAACAGTTCGGTTCGTACGGCGACTCGCTTGCAGAGGCAGGTTACGACCTCGGCGAATACGTTGACACCGCTATGGGCAACGAAGACGAAGAAATTGAGCCCGCAGGAGAAGTTCCCGACCCGACTGAGTACAAGGGCTGGATTAACGGCGTTCCCGTACTCGTTGGCAATCTTCTTGAAAAGATGAACGCAGGCGAATTTGCGTCGGGACTCATCCTCGACGGTATTGTTGGCGGTGTTGGCGCCGTACTCGGTTTTGTACCGCAGATGTTCGTTCTGTTCCTCTTCCTTGCATTCCTCGAAAGTTGCGGCTATATGGCTCGTGTAGCATTCATTATGGACAGAATTTTCAGAAAGTTCGGTCTTTCGGGTAAATCGTTCATCCCTGTTCTTATCGGTACAGGATGCGGCGTTCCCGGTGTTATGGCGTCACGTACAATCGAAAACGAGCGTGACCGCCGTATGACGATTATGACAACAACGTTTATCCCCTGCGGTGCTAAACTGCCGATTATTGCAATGCTTGCAACAGCATTGTTTGGCGGTGCGGCTTGGGTTGCACCGAGTGCATACTTCATAGGTATTGCAGCAATCATCTGCTCGGGTATTATCCTTAAAAAGACTAAGCCGTTCGCAGGCGACCCTGCTCCGTTCGTTATGGAACTTCCTTCATACCATATGCCTACAGTCGGCACGGTTCTTCGCTCAATGTGGGAGCGTGGCTGGTCGTTCATCAAGAAGGCAGGTACAATCATCCTTCTTTCTTCAATCATCATCTGGCTTGGTTCGGTATTCGGCACAGGCGGATTCAACCCCGACAGAGAACTCGACACAAGCATACTCGGTATGCTCGGCAAGGCTGTTAAGTGGATATTTGCTCCTCTTGGCTTTGGTGCGGGTGAAGAAGGTATTACCGCTACAATCGCAACCGTTATGGGTCTTGTTGCAAAAGAAGAGGTTGTCGGCGTATTCGGCGTACTCGACTTCATCAGTATGAGCAAACTCGCAGGTTACTCGTTCCTTGTTTTCAACCTCCTCTGTGCTCCTTGCTTCGCAGCAATCGGTGCTATCAAGAGAGAGATGAACTCAGCAAAGTGGACCTGGTTTGCAATCGGTTATCAGTGCCTGCTCGCTTACGCAGCATCATTTGTAATCTTCCAGATTGGTTCAATCTTCGCAGGCGGTGCAAATGTAGTAGGCGTAATATGTGCAGTGGCAGTAATCGTTTGCTTCGGCTATATGCTGTTCAGAAAGAACAAGTATGACGAAAACCACCTTACAGTATCAACAAAGAAAAAATAATTGTTGATTAGTTATTGATAATAAGGTACAATACAATAAAAGGGGGCATTGATATGTTACAGTTTTTGCAGGCTAACTGGGGCACAATAGTTGCACTGCTTGCAGTGGCAGTCTTGGTGTTCCTTGCCATTTGGAGAATGGCAAAAGACAAAAAAGCAGGCATAGGTCCGTGCGGACAAAAATGTTCGCAGTGTGCAAACGCAGGACACTGCAGCAGCGACTGTGCCTCGTGCAAATAGCAACTTTAAACGGGTGATTATCACCCGTTTATTTTTTTCTTGTAGTAAAGGCTTTTAAGTGATATAATCAAAATATATTATTTACGGAGGCAACCGATATGCCCGAAAGAAAGTTAGTTAATATCAACGATATGCCAAAGTGGTTTAAGGCGTTGTACATACTCGCACCCGTTCTGGGCGTGCTGCTTATTACAAATCAGCTTGACAACGACTTTTTCTTTATTTACAAAACGGGCGAATTCGTGACAAACAACGGATTTCCGACCACCGACTTTTTGTCGATGCACGGCAGTATGCACATCATCGTACAGCAGTGGCTGAGTGCGGTAATATATTATTTTCTGTACTCAAAACTCGGCGAGTTCGGTGCAATCGCTTTTGTATACGTGTGCTACGCCCTGTTTTGCGTACTTATGCACAAGCTGACAAGATTAATTACAGATAATCTTTTTGTGGCAAGTATGTTTTCGTTTGTGGCAGACGTACTTGCAGCAACAATGTTTGAAACAACACGTCCGCAGGCAATGACATTTCTTTTGATTTTGCTTGCAGTGTATATGCTTGAATGCTTTGTACAAAAAGGAAAAACCGTTTACCTTTGCGTGCTGCCGGTTATTTCGCTCGCACTGATTAACCTGCACGCTGCAATGTGGCTTATGCTGTTTGTGTTTGCCGCACCGTACGCAGCAGCCGCACTGCCGATAAAACTCGGCAAAATAAAGCTGGAGCCCTGCTGCAGTTTTATAAAGCTCTTGGTCTGCGGTGCCGCCTGCTTTGGCGTGGGATTTGTTAATCCGTACGGAATTGAGGCTATGAAGTACATCTTCACCTCGTTCGGCTATGACGAAATAAATAAAAATATAAACGAAATGGCAAAAACGTCTGCCGCAAACTCATCGGGCACCGTATTCTTTATAGTGCTTGCGGCTTTTATGTGCCTTGCGATTTTTGCAAAGAAAAAGGCGTTTTCCACAAGATTTGTTCTGCTGTTTCTCGGCACAACGCTTATGGCGTTTATGAATCTTAAGTCCATCGCATACTTTATAGTCGGCGGTGTTCCTGCATTTTCGTATATGCTTAAAGATGCCGAGATTAAACTGCCCGTAGACGAGAAAAAGCCGAGCGATAAAAAGGACAGCAAAAAGTTGCGTATGCTCATTGTCGCTTTTGCCGCTATGATTGTTGTGCTTGTTGTTGCTCTTGTTACTCAGGCGGGCAACACGCAGGCTCCCGAAAACGAGGCGAAGTCCGAGTACGCCGCACTTGACGAAATTGTTGCAATACTCGACAAAGAGGACAAAGACGACGTTGTGCTTTTTGCCGGATTCAATCAGGGACAGTATTTTGAATTCTACGGCTACCACCCGTACATCGACGGCAGAGCCGAACTGTTTTTGGAAGACAACAACAAAGAATACAATTATCTTAAAGAATACTTTGACCTTGAAAAAGGAAAAATCTATTACAGGGACTTTGTTGACAAATACGATTTTAACTATCTTGTTGTGGACAATGCTATGCCTTACCTCAGCACGTCGCTTGAACACGACAGCGACTTTGAACTTGTTTATACCTCTGACTACGCAAAACTGTTTAAACTCAAGGATAACGGATGAAAAAGATTAAAGAACTTCTGATTAAATACAAAGAGATAATTACATATGTGGTTTTCGGTGTGCTTACCACGCTTATGAACTGGGCGACCTATGCAATTACCACCCGTATTCTGCCGCCCGCTACGGCAGACGGACTGAGCGAATTTCAGCTCGGCGTGTGCCAGGCGATTGCGTGGATTGCGGGCGTGCTGTTTGCGTTTATCACAAACAAACTGTGGGTGTTTGAAAGCAAAAGTTTTGCACCTAAAGTGCTGGCAAGAGAGTTTGTTTCGTTTGTTGCGGCACGTGGCGTGACGGGACTGCTTGAAGTTTTCGGTCTGCCGCTGCTTGTAAAAATCGGCGTAAATCAAACAGTTTTCGGAATTGAAGGTATGCTTGCAAAGCTGCTTGTTTCCGTAATCGTAGTAATACTAAACTACGTGTTCAGCAAACTCATAGTATTCAGAAAAAAGACGAAAGATGAAAGCAAATAAACTAACATTCAAACATACAATTTATGCAAGCTACCTCGGTTATATTACTCAGGCGATTGTAAACAATCTTGCACCGCTGCTGTTTTTGATTTTCAAAGACAGTTTCGGCATACCTCTCGGTAAAATCACACTGCTGATAACGGTTAACTTTTTTGTGCAGCTTGCCGTTGACTTTGCCGCCTCAAAGGCTGTGGACAAAGCTGGATACAAGCCGTCCGTAGTGACGGCTCATATTTTGTGTGCGGCAGGACTTATTATGCTTGCCGTAATGCCGCAAATATGCAAAAACTCATTTGCAGGGCTGCTTGCCGCAGTTGTTGTTTACGCCGTAGGCGGCGGACTGATTGAAGTGCTTATAAGCCCGATAGTGGAGGCTTGCCCGTCGGACAACAAGGCGTCCGCAATGAGTCTGCTGCACTCGTTTTACTGCTGGGGCTGTGTTCTTGTTATAACGCTGTCCACACTTTTTCTGCACTTTGCAGGCAAGGACAGATGGCAGCTTCTCGCAGTGCTGTGGGCGTTGCTGCCGCTGTTTAACGCAGTGTTTTTTGCACTGGTGCCAATCAACACGCTGACCGGGGAAGGCAAAGGTATGTCCTACCGTGAACTGTTTTCGCACGGCGGATTTTTGCTGCTGATAATAATGATGGTCTGCTCGGGTGCAAGCGAACAGTCTATGAGTCAGTGGGCGTCGGCTCTTGCTGAAAGCGGACTCGGCGTGTCAAAGGTTGCGGGCGACCTTGCAGGACCCTGTATGTTTGCAGTTCTTATGGGCAGTGCAAGAGTAATCGGTGCAAAGCTTACGAACAGGGTTTCGCTTAGCCTTATGATGTGCGTAAGCGGCGTGATTTGCATTGCCTCGTATCTGATAACATCGCTTTCGGTAAATCCCGTTGTGTCGCTTGCAGGCTGTGCGATTTGCGGCTTTTCGGTAGGAATTATGTGGCCCGCTACATTTTCTGTTGCAAGCGAAAAATTCACCCGTGGCGGCACTGCTATGTTTGCACTGCTCGCACTCGCAGGCGACCTCGGTTGTATGGGAGGACCTACAATTGTGGGCGAAATATCGGCAACTCTTTCCGACAATCTTAAATCGGGAATGCTTGTTGCCGCCGTGTTCCCCGCCGTTTTGGTTGTATGCGTACTGCTTGGCAGCAGCAAAAAATTCAATCCTCGTTAAAAAAATCACGAGGATTGATTAATATTTTGTATAAAGTGTAAAATTTACATTTTTTTCTTGATTATTACATTAAAACAGTATAAAATAAAAATGCAAAAATAAAAATTATTTATTTACGGAGGTAAATTCCAATGGTAAAAGTTGCTATTAATGGTTTCGGCCGTATCGGTCGTCTCGCATTCCGTCAGATGTTCGACGCTGAGGGTTACGAAGTAGTTGCTATCAACGACCTTACTGATCCTAAGATGCTCGCTCACCTTCTCAAGTATGATACTGCTCAGAGAGGTTACGCAGGTGTTATCGGTGAAGGTAAGCACACTGTTGAGGCTACTGAAAACTCAATCGTTGTTGACGGCAAAGAAATCACAATCTATGCTAAACCAAACGCTGCAGAGCTTCCTTGGGGCGAGCTCGATGTAGACGTTGTTCTTGAGTGCACAGGTTTCTACTGCTCAAAGGATAAGGCACAGGCTCACATCGACGCAGGTGCTAAGAAAGTTGTTATTTCTGCTCCTGCAGGTAACGACCTTCCTACAATCGTTTACAACGTAAACCACGAAACTCTTACAGCTGATGACAAAATCATCTCTGCTGCATCATGCACAACAAACTGCCTTGCTCCTATGGCAAAGGCTCTCAACGACTTCGCTGAGATTCAGAGCGGTATTATGTGCACAATTCACGCTTACACAGGCGACCAGATGATTCTTGACGGTCCTCACAGAAAGGGCGACCTCAGAAGAGCAAGAGCAGGTGCAGCTAACATCGTACCTAACTCAACAGGTGCTGCAAAGGCTATCGGTCTTGTAATTCCTGAGCTTAACGGCAAACTCATCGGTGCTGCACAGAGAGTTCCTACACCAACAGGTTCTACAACAATCCTTACAGCAGTTGTTAAGGGCGACAACGTAACAGTTGACGCTATCAACGACGCTATGAAGGCTGCATCAAACGAGAGCTTCGGCTACAACACTGACCCAATCGTATCAATGGATATCGTTGGTATGAGATACGGCTCACTCTTCGATGCTACTCAGACAATGGTTCTTCCTATCGGCGACGGCAAGTACGAAGTACAGGTTGTTTCTTGGTATGATAACGAGAACAGCTACACCTCACAGATGGTTAGAACAATCAAGTACTTCGCAGAACTTGGTTAAACCGTAAAAATCAAAAGCACTCCTTACGGAGTGCTTTTTTTGTTTTACTTTTATACTCAAATGCGGTGCGGCATAATCAAAAAATTCTGCTTTTTGATTATTCATCTATCATTTTGTTAAGGCGGGTTTTAAACAATTGCTTTTTTATCAGGTCGCCGACAAAAAGGCACAGAACCGACACCGCAAAATCTATTGCACATACCACTGCAAAGGTTTTAAAATGCGAGTGTATTTTAACGTACTCCTTGACAATTGATACAGCAAGCAGCTGATTAAGATACATCGGTAAGCTCATTCTGCCGAGGAACAGAACGAGGTTGTTCTGAAAGATTTTGTTTTGTATCGGAAAAACAAATGTAAGCAACGTTGCAATAAATATTACAAACACAATATATATTTCAAACTTTTTGGTGATTGTTGAAAGCATATAAAGTGCCGTAACTGCAAAAAGTATGTATCTTACAAAAAACGCAGTTGTACGCTCTGCTTTTGAGTAATTGTACTTTTTTAGTTTTTGCGTACACTGGTAAGCAAATATACCGAGATTAATGCCTGCAACAGCACGCCATACACATCTGTATCCGATAGACGTCCAAGCGGACGAGTCCGAAATCGTTTTGAACTCCCGTATCAAATAGCCGTAAACCAGCACGGCAATCACCGGTGCAGCATATCTGAAATATACTTCCTTGTACTTGACGGCAAACGGAATTATAACCGCCATAGCAACAAGCATCGCCGAAATATACCATTCAACTCCGTTTACGTTATACGAGTTTATGCCCGTACGCTGAACAAGGAATAATCCGGGCAACACCCTGAGCAGTTTGTCAAAAGTGTAGTCGCCTTTAAGATGATTGTCAAGAACAAACAGCGGTACAAACGCAAGCAGGTGGTACGGGAAAACAGATATATACTTGTGCCATATAATCTGAAAATATGTTTTGCCAAGCTTGCTTTTGGGAGTATTGTCATAGTTAATCTTTGCAAGCCTTACCGCAAGGAAGAATCCCGACAGAATAAAGAAAAACTCAACGCCTATATACCCGTGAGGTGCCCATGTATAATCAAATCTGTCCGGACTGAACTGCCTGAAAATCTTTTGATTGCAGTGAAACATAATTACAAACAAGCAGAACACAAATCGTAAAAACTCAATTTCGCCCGTTCTTTTTTTCATAAACTCTCCTCCTAAATAAAAAAGCACACAGCAGAGCTGTGTGCCAAAAAACGCAAGCCCGACTGTCGCCAAACAAAATTCACAATACCCGAAAGAGCGTATGCAAATAAGAGCTATGCATTTTTATCAGGAGATAAAAATAACATACGCCGTTATTTCGGGTTTATTCATTTGTGAATTTTATTTGGCAATATTATTTTATCCCATTCAGGCGAATTAGTCAATAAAAAAGTGCAGCCTGATTGCTGCACTTATAAATCTGTATTTTATTCAGCTGTTATATACGGTCCCTCGTTCAATTCTGCTTTTTCCTAATGGACATTTTAATGTAGTTATGGCGGAAAAGATGCGATTTTTGGACTAACCTTCGTTATCGCACCTCGCCTTTTGCGGGAAGAGGTTTATGAATGCGTTAAGGTCGCCGTGCTGTATCTCGGCTTCGGTTTTGAATTCCTTAAAGCACCCGTACGTTGCCTCAACGTCTGAAAGAGCACGGTGGGCGGACTTGTTTATTATGCCGAATTTTGCCGTCATATCGCCAAGGCGGTGATGCGGCATATCAGGGTACAGCTTTTTCGCCATACGCAGTATGTCAATATAATCGTTAGTCATATACTCGCCGAGATGTTCGTAAATTGCGTCATAAAGGAAATTTACGTCGAAATTCACATTGTAGCCCACTATTATGCTGTCGCCGAGGAAGTCGAAAAACTCGGCAAGCACATCTTCGGCAGGCGGTGCGGAGTCGAGCATCTCGTTTGTGATACCCGTAAGCTGCGTTATAAACGGCGAAACATAGTCGCCCATCGCATTAACTTTGGGCTGCAGCAGTGAAGAAAAAGTATCGGCTTCCCTGCCGTTTTCGTACATAATCGCACCGATTTCTATTATGCCGTCGTCCGACGGGCGAAGTCCCGTTGTTTCTATATCAACAACACAGAAGTCCTGCGGGAACCCCACAAGACTTCTGCCTTTAAATTCTCTTGAATTACTGTTAATCATACTACCTGTTCCGCTATGATATAAATAAGCTCTTTAGTCTTTTCCCAGCCGAGACACGGGTCGGTGATTGACTTGCCGTAAACGCCGTCCTCTACTTTCTGGCAGCCGTCCTCTATATACGACTCTATCATAAAGCCCTTAACCATATTTTTAATATCGTCGCTGTGGCGTCTTGAGTGCATAACCTCGTTTGCAATTCGGACTTGCTCAAGATAGCGTTTGCCCGAATTTGAGTGGTTGGTGTCAACAATTACCGCAGGGTTTTTGTAACCGCCCGTGCAGTACATATCGTGAAGGATACGCAAGTCCTCGTAGTGATAGTTCTGATGATTGATACCGTGCTTGTCCACGCTGCCACGAAGAATGGCGTGAGCCATATCGTTACCGCTCGACTCAACCTCCCAGCCTCTGTAAAGGAAGGTGTGACCGCTCTGTGCAGCCTTGATGGCGTTGAGCATAATCGAAAAGTCGCCGCTTGTGGGATTTTTCATACCAACGGGGATGGTAAGCGAACTTGAAACAAGGCGGTGTTCCTGATTTTCTACCGAGCGGGCTCCGACTGCGACATAAGAAATAATGTCGGACAGATACCTGTGGTTTTCGGGATAGAGCATCTCGTCTGCACAGGTAAGACCCGTCTGCTCAATAGCGTCTGCGTGCAGATGGCGGATTGCCACAATGCCCTCGAGCATATCGGGTTTTTTGTCGGGGTCGGGCTGGTGGAGCATACCCTTGTAGCCTGCACCCGTTGTACGTGGTTTACCCGTGTAGATACGGGGGATAATCATAATTTTGTCACGTACTTCTTTTTCAACCTCTGCAAGACGGTGAATATAATCAAGCACGCTGTCCGCTCTGTCGGCAGAACACGGACCGATTACGAGTACGAACTTGTCGCTTTCGCCACGGAAAATGCGGGCGAGTTCTTCATCACGCTGTTCCTTAGCCGCAACTGCTTTTTCGGACAGCGGATACTGCTCCTTGATGTCCTTTGGAACGGGGAGCTTACGCTTGAATTGTGCCTTTGGCATATTGTCCATAGTTTTATACCTCTTTATAGTTTGTTACAAATTAGTATATTACCACTATTTTGGGCAATAGTCAAATGTATTCTCAGCCTTTGTGCTCTTTTACGTAATCCGTAATCTCCTGCGACTCAAATACAAGGTTACCGTCCCCGTCCCACGAACAGTCCGCAGGATTAAAGTACAGTTCGCCGTTTTTGTCCTCATAGATAAAATAGGCACAGTCGCTGTCGTCATATTCTTCAATTACTATTTCTTCCATCTTGCCGGCGTCTTTATCGACCATATATCCGCCCTCATTAATAAAAGCACGGTCCTGCTCAATTCTGACTTTCCCGTCTGCACTTACATAGCGACAATAATCTTTTGTAAAGTCACGGTTTTCGACCTCGCCGCTGTAATCTTCAAGTTCAAGTGCCTTATTATCGGGGGTGTAGTACGGAATCCAGTCACAGTCGTCGACGCTGTAAGTTTTGCCGATTTTGTCGTAGCAGATATAGTGCGTGCCGTCTGCGTTAAGATATGCCATTCTGCCCGCAGAGTCAAACTCTTCCTGCAATACCGACTGCTTGAATTCGTGCACATAAACAGGCGTTAACGCTGCTGCAACAACAAGCACCGTGCAGATGTAGATAATTGCATTTCGCTGGCGGTTCTTCAGTTTTTTGTTTTCGTTTTCCGTGCCGAGACCGATGTTGAGTAAAAAGTACAGCAGTGCAATCGGCACGCCCAAAAAGAACGAAAACACCGCCCACAGCGTACCGCCGTCACGCTGTTTTGCTTTTGCATTTGTGCTTACGAGTACCGCAAGCGAAATGTGAATAATCAGCATTGCCGTATACAAAGTAAAAAAAGTAACAGGCATACCGTCAAAGAAAAAAT
This sequence comes from Oscillospiraceae bacterium, assembly GCA_015065445.1. Taxonomy (GTDB): domain Bacteria; phylum Bacillota; class Clostridia; order Oscillospirales; family Acutalibacteraceae; genus Eubacterium_R. The sequence continues at coordinate 47,165 of SVQF01000004.1, forward strand.
ATAATAACAGAATAATAATAACAAAAATCATTTTGCATTCACCAAAAACAGAACCGTATTATAAACCGTAACCGCAAAGGTTAAAAGTTTAAAAACCAGTAGCGTGACGTTAATAATGTTTAAATATCCGTATCTTTTAATAATATTTGTTTTTGCCGTTCCTGTGATAACCGACTTTATCTGATTTGAGTAAAGCAAACCGATTATCGGCATTATCACACAGTAGACAAACGTGAATATGTTGTACGTCATAAATACATAATACATCCAGTTCGGTGTACCCGCTGACTCAAATGTAAACGCTTGCACTCCTGACACAACGTAGTAAGTGGTTTCGGTAAGAGAAGCAAGTCCCGTATAAGACAGGTCAACCGGCAGCCATAGCGGTATACCAACTGTGGTAATAAGACAGCACAGAGAAATCAAACGCAAAACCCTGTAATTTCTGTGCTTTGCTGCAAGCCAGAATGTAAGTGCAAAAACGACAACACACAGATGATATACGTACCCGTAAGAAAGTATTTCTGCATACGCCGTATACGACGCTGTTTCGTCAAGTACCAAAGCCGCAAACGCAGCACTCAGCAGGATATAAACTGCTGCCAGAATGCGAATAAAAACGTTAACCCGGTTAGTGTCATACAGATTGTTCATCTGAGCTCCGACGGTGTAAGTATCTCCCATTCTGCCGATGGCTTTGTCAAGGGCGTAGTCGTAATCGTAGCCTGCGTCTGTATAAAACGCTATGCGGTCGTCAAGATGAGCCTCTATTTCACGCCTGAACTCCGCCTTCGCCGCCTTGTCATCAATCTGAGAAACGATGCTTTCAATATACTCTTCTTTTGTCATACAAAATTCAGCACCTTTGTAACGCTTGTTGAAAAGGAGTTCCACTCCTCTTTTTTCGCCCCGAGTTCTGCTCTTCCCTTTTTGGTAATGTGGTAGTACTTACGGTTTCTGCCGTCCACCTCTTTCCAGTAACTTTCAAGCAGTTTTTCTTTTTCGAGTGCGTGCAGTATGGGGTACAGCGTACCCTCGCTCATTTCAAACGAGTTTTCGCTGCGGATTTCGAGTTCACGGATAATACGGTAGCCATACAAATCCGCATTTTCAAGCACACTGAGTACAAGCGTACCCGTGCTGCCCTTTAAAAGTTCCTTGCTGTATTTCATAAAATCACCTCAAAAAACAATACCTTGTATTACTATGTATATACATTGTAACACGAGGTATGCTTTTTGTCAAAAAAAAAATAAACTCCTCTTACGAGGAGTTTCAGCGTGTAGACAAACCAAATTAACAAGGTCTACACGCTGTCAGACTTTTGAGAAAGGTGCAGAATTTCGTTTTATTGCGAACTTTGCTGTACGATGGTACCGCTTGTTCGCAAAAAACGAAAAACGCTAAAAGCCTTGCAAACTCGATGTTTGCAAGGCTTTTCAAATATTCAGGATATTGTTTGCTTTGCGGGCGGATGTTATCCGCCCCTACAGGCTGATACTATAATTTCAAGCGTGGTTATGCCCTTTGTAGACAGTCTGGAACTCCTCAAAAGAGGAGTTTAAAATCATATTGTTACCAGCCGAGCCTTACAATCTGAATTGAGCACGAGCCTGTGCCGAGACGGTAGCACGCTGCGTGACCTTCGGGAGTAAAGATGTCGATTCTACCCGTTGTTGAAAGTCCGCTGCCGCCACGGTCAACTACCGTGTAGTTAACGCCGTCAACCTTGATAACCGAACCCATCGGGAGCCAGTTGCAGGCGATGTAGTGCGGGTCTGACATACCGTTATAAATTCTTCTGCCGCTTGAGGTTGTGCCGCTGCCCGAACCGTTGCAGGTTGCACACGCACAGTAGTGAGTGTATCTGCCCGTAATCTTTTGTCCGAGTGTAAAGCCGTTTCTTGACTGAACGCCGTTTGGCTTAACGCTTGAGTCGGTAAACTTGGTGCCGACCTTTACAACCTTGTTTGTTGCGGTTTTGTTGATGATTTCTTCAACAACAGTTCTTTCGGCAACCTTGCCGTTAACTGTTTTGATGTTGTAAGTTACGGTTTTGCTGCCGTTTTCGCCCTTTACGGCAACCTTGGTCTTGCCCTGAGCAAGCTTTTTGTCCTTCTTTTTAACGGTCTTGAACTTGATTACCTCGTCAGCGGTAACAGTGCTGTACGAAACTCTGTAAAGCTCAACCTTGAGATTTGACTTGAGTGCTGCGTTAAGCGACGGCTTTGTGTAGTCGTCTTCACCGAGTTCGATTCCTGCAACTTCAAGAAGGTCGGCAACAGTGCCTTCGGTTTTTGCGTACTTAACGGTTTTGCCGTCTGCTTTGAGAGTTACAAACGGTGCGTTTTTAATCTCGATTACCATACCGTCCTGCACGTAATCGCTTAAAGAGTAGTTAACGTTTTTTTCGTCGGTTACGGTGAGTCCGATTTCGGCAAGAGCCTCGCCGACTGTTGCTGCGTATACCTCGTAGGTGTTGACGCTGCCGCCGAAGCTGACGTTTACTGCATTGTGCCTGCTGATGACGATTGTGCCGCCTTCGCCCTGCTCAAATGCAGATATGTCCATTTTATCATCGGAATCAAGTGTGATTCCTGCTGTGTTCAATACATTGATAGGTTCTTTCGCTGCTGTTGCAATTGTGGTTTTTTCAGCACCGTCAACAATTGTTACATCGTATTTGTTGAACGAGTCGGCAAATACCGTTGATGAAACTACTGTGAGAAGAAGTACTGTTGCAATTGCTGTTGCAAAAAGTTTGCTGAATGCCGAATTTTCTGCAACAAAAACTGGCTTTTTCATCTCTATCTCCTTTTCTGTTGGGCAAATGATATTCCGCAAATCACCCAAAGCGCCGTCATTATAGCACAAATAACTAAGATGTCAATTTTCGGGCAAGTTGTATTTTGTGCAATATGTACATTTGCCCGACTCGGATTTTGTGCAATCAGCCAATGACAGTCCAAATGTTGTGGTTTTGTGATTTACCGTGATAAAGTGTAAAAGCAAAATTTTGTAAAAAGGATAAAAATCGCCGCTCAGAAACTTACAGATTGTAACTTTTTAAGCAAAAAATATTTCAAAAGTACAACATATTGTTAATGCTTTTTGACATATCGCTGATGATTTCAAGATATAGAACGGCAAAATTAACATTTTCAAATATGACAAACTGCCGGATTTGTAAACCAAAAAATCACTTCTCCTCTATAGTATATGTTATAATTTATATATTATAATATAAAAAAACACACCGTAAGGGGTGTGTTTTGGCGTCCCAGAAGGGATTCTCTTCTCAACTATCGAACAGTCCACCGGACTGTTCTCCCGATTTCGTGCGGTCTGAGCCCTGCGAAATCGGAGTTCGTTTCTCATCCCTTCTGAGCCGAGAAAAGCACAAAACCACCCCCAGGGGTGGTTTTGGATTTTCTGGCGTCCCAGAAGGGATTCGAACCCCCGGCCTTTCGCTTAGGAGGCGAACGCTCTATCCTACTGAGCTACTGAGACATCGCTAACATATTATATATATTTTTGTTCTGTTTGTCAAACAATAATGAATAAATACGTTTATCACTCACACAATATTACTACTATATTATAAAGGTGGTAAAATTATGCAGGAATATGTTGGCAGAGACGGCGACACAGTTAAGCTGCTGCGTGAGTGTGACGCAGGTATTAAGATGGGGATTTCGTCTATTGACGACGTTGTTGACGACGTGCAGGACCTCAACTTTAAAAAACTGCTTTGCGACTGCAAACTGCAGCACGAAAAACTCGGTATGGAAGTGGGCGAACTGCTCGACTTACACTCTGACGAGGGCAAGGACCCCAACATTATGGCAAAGAGTATGAGCTGGATTAAGACCGAGGCAAAAATGATGGCTGACCGCAGCGACGCAACAATTGCCGACCTTATGACAGACGGGTGCAACATGGGCGTTAAGTCGCTTTCACGCTACTTTAACCAGTACAGCAGTGCTGACGAAAAGTCACGTGACATCTGCGAACGACTTGTGGAAGTTGAACTCGGTCTCACAAACGACATCAGAAAATATCTTTAACAGAGTAAGGGCAGCCGCCCTTACTTTTTTAATATTTTTATTGAAAAAATTTATTACATTATATATAATAGTAGTGTTAATGATTTTAAGGAGGACAAAACTATGAGCATTAAAATCGGAATTTTAGGCTACGGCAACCTCGGCAGAGGCGTTGAGGCTGCCATTAAAAAGAACGCCGACATGGAGCTTGTTGCAGTTTACACAAGAAGAGCTCCCGAGTCGGTTAAGGTTGCAAGCGGTGCGGCTGTAAAAAGCGTTAGCGACCTTGAGAGCGGAAACGAGCCGATTGACGTACTTATCATCTGCGGCGGCAGTGCTACTGACCTTCCTGAGATGACGCCTAAATTTGCGGCAATGTACAACGTAATTGATTCGTTTGACACACACGCAAACATTCCCGTTCACTTTGCAAACGTTGACAAGGCTGCCAAAGAGGCTGGCAAAATCGGAATTATCTCGTGCGGTTGGGACCCGGGTATGTTTTCAATTAACAGACTCTACTCCACCTGCGTTCTGCCCGACGGCAAGGACTACACGTTCTGGGGCAAGGGCGTAAGCCAGGGACACAGCGACGCTGTAAGAAGAATTGACGGCGTTGTTGACTGCAGGCAGTACACAATCCCCGTTCCCGAGGCTCTTGACAAAGTCAGAAGCGGTGCTGACCCGACTCTTACTACCCGTGAAAAGCACACACGTGAATGTTTTGTTGTTGCTGAAGAGGGTGCGGACCTTGCACGTATTGAAAATGACATCAAAACTATGCCCAACTACTTTGCAGATTATGACACGACCGTTCACTTTATCACTGCCGAGGAAATGGCACGTGACCACAGCGGACTTCCGCACGGCGGCTCTGTAATCTATTCGGGTACAACAAGCGACGGCACAAAGCACGTTATCGAATACAGCCTTAAACTCGACTCTAATCCGGAGTTTACAGGTTCGGTAATCGTTGCATACGCACGTGCTGCATACAAGCTCAACGCTGAGGGTCAGAGCGGTGCAAAAACTGTGTTTGACATCGCACCTGCTTACCTTTCGGCAAAATCGGGCGACGAACTCAGAGCACATTATCTGTAAACGCTAAAAAACAAACCGCTTCCCGACGGCGTGTCCGTCATAAAGAAGGTTAGGTTTTAAACAGATATTTATAAGGCGAGGGTATACCCCTCGTCTTTTTTGCCATCTTTGATAGAAATCTTTGAACGGGGAAATGTATGAAAATGAAAACTGAACGGCTGACTCGCATATTTCCCAAGCGTAGACCAATACTTTTTGCTGAAAAACGCCTTATAAATCGCAGAACGATTTTTTCTATGAAATTTGCATTATGTGATTGTATATGGTAAAATTATGTCATAAATATCTACGGTGAAAATTGTAAGATTTATAGGCGGTTATAAAATGAATAATAATTGTATATGGTGTAACATAACAGAAAGCGAGAAGAAATATCTTCTTGTTAATAGCAGATATTGGAATGTGTTCTTGGCTGACAAGCAGGATTATATTGGAAGATGTATTTTTGTATTGAAAAGACATTGTGAATCACTGGCACATCTTAATGGCGAAGAATGGGCAGAATTGAAGTCGCTGGTTGAAAAGCTCGAAGCTGTAATAACTAAATCACTTGGGGCAAATATGTTTAATTGGAGTTGTTTAATGAACGATTTTTACAAGTCAGAAACTCCGAATCCACATTTACATATTCATGTCAGACCAAGATATAATTCACCAATCACTATAAACGGAAAGACATATAACGATGAGGAATATGCTCATCACTATGATAATCATAAGCAGAACAAATTGACAGAATCAGAAAAGGAAACAGTATATAATCTTATTAAGGAAGCATTAGATGGATAACATAAAATGGATATTCTTTGATATCGGCTCTACGCTTGTGGACGAGAGCGAATGCTATGAAATTCGTTACAAAGAAACAACGGATAACACGGATGTTACCTATCAGGAATTCAAAAACAAAGTAATAGAGTTCGCAGCAACATCTGATAATCCTTATAAAGAGGCTTTACAATTCTTCAGTTTGCCAAAAACAAAATGGTACACAGAATATGAAAAGCCGTATCCGTTTGCGGAAAAAGTTTTAGAGGAACTATCCAAAAGGTACAAGCTGGGCATTATCGCAAATCAGTACGCAGGCAGTGAACAGCGATTAACGGATTGGGGTATCGGCAAATACTTTGATTTGGTAATTGCTTCCGCTGAGGAAGGCGTCGAAAAACCGAATCTGGAAATATTCAGGATTGCTCTTGAACGAGCAAACTGTCTGCCTGATAACGCTGTAATGGTTGGCGACAGAATAGACAATGATATTCTTCCTGCCAAAAAACTCGGATTGAAAACGGTTTGGGTAAAGCAGGGCTTTGCAAAGTACCAACCAAAATCAGATGTGCCGGATTATACGATACAGACGCTTGAGGAAATATTAGAACAATTATAAAACAAATGCAGCCTTCGGATTAACCGAAGGCTGTTGTTATTTCTTACTCGTTATTCTTGACAAGAGTTACAGAAAAACAGACCGAAAGAGAATAATACTCTTTCGGTCTGTAAAACTTCTTTATGACGGACGCCCCGACGGGAAGCGTTTTTATGTTAGTCTTCAATAGGCTGGTCAAGCGGTGTTGTGCAGCCGGGAGCGCCGTGGCACTTCTTGTACTTTTTGCCGCTGCCGCACGGACATGGGTCGTTAGGACCGACTTTCTTTTCCTTGCGGACTGTAACCTGCTTAGCGTTTGAATCGGTTTCGCTTGATGATGTTGAAGTAACTCTTGCAACTGCTCTTCTCTGAACGTCTGCCTTATGGCGAGGCATAAGAGTGAGCATCATCTTTGCTGTATCCTCACGAATCATAGCGGTCATTTCTTCAAACATATCGTATGATTCCATACGGTAAGCAACTACCGGGTCACGCTGAGCATAAGAACGAAGGTGAATACCTCTCTTGAGGTCTTCCATAGCGTCGATGTGGTCCATCCAGTAGGTATCAACGTTACGCAAAAGAATCATTCTCTCGAATTCGCCGAACATATCGTCGCCGAGAATTCTCTGCTTTTCTTCAAGTCTTTCTCTGCCACGGCTCTGAAGAAGTTCGATAGCGTCAACAGGGTTGAGGTCCTCAACATCTGTGAAGTCGTCGTCTGTGCAGATAAGCCATGACTTGTACTTTTCACGAAGTCCGTCAACGTTCCAGTCGTCCTTGCTTTCGCCCGAAAGATAGTTGTTGACGTTCTCTTCAATGTTCTGGTCGAGCATCTTGAGGATGGTTTCTGTAAGGTCAAGTCCGTCAAGAACCTGGTCACGCTGAGTATAGATAAGCTCACGCATACGGTTCATAACGTCGTCGTACTGAAGGGTGTTCTTACGGATACCGAAGTTTCTGCCCTCAACCTTCTTCTGTGAAGATTCAACGGTCTTTGTGATGAACTTTGATTCAATCGGCATGTTCTCGTCGTTTGTGAGTTTTGCCATCATAAGCTGCATTCTGTCGCCGCCGAAAAGACGCATAAGGTCGTCTTCGCAAGAGAGATAGAACTGGCTTGCACCCGGGTCGCCCTGACGTCCCGAACGTCCACGGAGCTGGTTATCAATACGGCGTGCGTCGTGACGCTCTGTACCAAGGATGAACAGGCCGCCTGCCTCACGGACTTTCTCTGCCTCTTCTTTAATCTCTTCTTTAAACTGAGCCTCAAGTTCGATGAACTTCTTTCTTGCTCTGAGGATATCTTCGTCGTCAGTCTCGGCAAAACCTGTTGCCTCGTCAATCTGCTCGTTTGTGAAAGACATCTTCTTCATCTCGGCTTTTGCAAGGAACTCTGCATTACCGCCGAGCATAATATCGGTACCACGGCCAGCCATATTTGTTGCGATTGTTACCGCACCGAACTTACCTGCCTGTGCGATAATAGCAGCCTCACGCTCGTGGTTCTTAGCATTAAGTACGTTGTGAGCGATGCCTTCCTTTTTAAGAAGTTTTGAAAGGTGTTCACTCTTTTCGATGCTGATTGTACCAACAAGAACGGGCTGTCCTTTTTCGTGGCATTCTTTAATCTGCTTGATAACGTTGTTGTACTTGCCTCTTTCAGTCTGGAAGATAACGTCCGGTTTATCATCACGGATGAGCGGCTTGTTGGTTGGGATTTCAACAACGTCGAGTTTGTAGATTTCGTCAAATTCGGGAGCCTCGGTAGCAGCAGTACCTGTCATACCCGAAAGCTTTTTGTAAAGGCGGAAGTAGTTCTGGAATGTGATGGTTGCAAGAGTCTTGCTCTCGTGTTCAACCTTAACGCCTTCCTTAGCTTCAAGAGCCTGGTGCAGACCTTCGTTATAACGTCTGCCTTCCATAATACGGCCTGTGAACTCGTCAACGATTTTAACCTGACCGTCTTTAACAACGTAGTCAATATCACGTGTCATAACGCCGTGAGCCTTGATTGCCTGGTCGATGTGGTGACGGAGAGTCGTGTTTTCGATATCCATAAGGTCATCAACGGCAAAGAACTTTTCTGCCTTTTCAACACCGCTCTTAAGAAGAGTAGCAGTCTTAGCCTTTTCGTCAACGATGTAGTCGCCTTCGTAATTATCTTCAATATCCTCTTTGTCGTCGGTCTTTGCAACCTTAATCATCTTAAGGCTCTTTGCAAATACGTTTGCCTGACGGTAGAGGTCTGTTGAAGCGTCGCCCTTACCGCTGATGATAAGAGGAGTACGAGCCTCATCTATAAGGATTGAGTCAACCTCATCGACGATTGCGAAGATGTGGCCTCTCTGTACTTTCTGTTCTTTATACTGAACCATATTGTCACGAAGATAGTCAAAGCCCATCTCGTTATTTGTTCCGTAAGTGATGTCGCAGTTATATGCCTCCTGACGCTGAGCGTTGTTCTTTTCGTGAACGATAAGACCAACCGTCAAGCCGAGAAAACGGTAAACCTTACCCATCCACTCGGAGTCACGCTTTGCAAGGTAGTCGTTAACCGTTACGATGTGAACGCCTTCGCCTGTGAGTGCGTTAAGATAAGCAGGAAGGGTTGCAACAAGAGTTTTACCTTCACCTGTTTTCATCTCGGCAATTCTGCCCTGATGAAGAACGATACCGCCGACAAGCTGAACGTCAAAATGACGCAGTCCGATAACACGGTCCGCAGCCTCACGGCATACAGCAAACGCATCGGGGAGAATG
>SVQF01000110.1 GCA_015065445.1 Oscillospiraceae bacterium
GGTGCATACGTGCTTTGTGAGTGGAGCGAAAATATTTTCGGCGCCTTGCCCGACGACGCACTTATTGTTCAGATTAAAAAACTGTCCGAAAATGAGCGACAGTTCACAATAAAAACCAAACTTGAGTTTTCAGAAAAATGATATTATCAATTGATTCATCGGCAAAAACCGCCTCCGCATCATTGACGGATGGAGACAGAATTATTAAAAGTGAATTCAAAAATACAGGGCTTACCCACAGCGAAACGCTGTTGCCTATGATTAAGCGTGTTATGGACGGCACGCCGTACAGCTTGCTTGACGCAATTGCTGTAACCGCAGGACCCGGCTCGTTTACGGGCGTGAGAATAGGCGTTGCCACTGTAAAAGGTCTTGCGTTTGAAAACGATATTCCCTGTATCAGCGTTTCTACGCTTGAGGCGATTGCGTATAATTTTATCGACAAAAACTGCACAGTCTGTGCTGTAATGGACGCAAGGCGTATGCAGTTTTACAATGCAGTTTTCAGCATAGAAAACGGCGTGTGCAGACGTCTCACGCCCGACAGGGCAATAGCTCTTGAAGATTTGAGGGACGAACTTAAAACTTTCGGCAGCGTGATTATTGCGGGCGACGGAGCAAAGCTCTGCTTTGATAATCTCGGGCTTGATAACGCCGTTTTGCCGAGTGAGGATTTGATTTTTCAGAACGCCGTTTCTATATCAAAGGCGGCACAGCACAAAACACCCGTTCAGCCGTCGGCACTTATGCCTGTTTATCTCAGACAGTCGCAGGCTGAAAGAGAGTTAAAGTTAAAAATGTAGGCGAAGTATTGCTTTGAAAAGGAGAACGTATATGATTTCAATCGGCTCAGACCACGCAGGATTTCCGCTTAAGGAAGAAATTAAAAAGTTTCTTGACGAAAAAGGAGTGGAATACAAAGACGTCGGCTGTTACTCTACCGAATCCACAGACTATGCCATATCGGCACAGAAGGCATGCGATTTGGTAGTGTCGGGCGAGTGCGACAAGGCAGTTCTTGTATGCGGCACAGGCATAGGTATTTCTATGGCTGCAAACAAGGTTAAAGGTATTCGTGCAGCGGCTTGCAGCGACTACTTCGGTGCAAAGTACGCACGCCTTCATAACGATGCAAACTGCCTCTGCCTCGGAGCAAGAATTACAGGCGTGGGCTCTGCTATTGAACTTGTTGACGTGTTCCTCAACACCGAGTTTGAAGGCGGACGTCACCAACGACGTATTGACCAGATTGCAGATATTCAAAACGGTAAAAAGCTTTATTAAAAGGAGAATACATTATGAAAATTTCTGAAAGAATTGACGTTATTAAAGCGGATTCGTTTGAAGAAAAGAAAAGACTCCAGGCACTTTATCTTGAACTCGGCACAAACTATTACAGATATGTTGCAGCAGGCAACAACTATCCTAAAGAACTGTATAAAGATATAAAAGCAGTGTCCGATTCTCTTACAAAAATTTCGCAAAACGAGCAGGAGGTCGCACGTCTTCAGAATGCACCCGCCTGCCCGACCTGCGGCTTTGAAATTGAAAACGGTGCGGCGTTCTGTTTTAACTGCGGCACAAAGGTAAGAGAGGCTGACGCAAATTCGTGTAAGGTTTGCGGTACCAAACTCAACCCGGGTGCAACATTCTGTCACATCTGCGGAACAAAAGTAGAAGCACCTCAGGTTGAAGAAGTAGCCGAAGTTCCTGCAGAAAACATTAAAAAGTGTTCGTCCTGCGGAGCAGTTCTTTCAGAAGACGATATGTTCTGCATCAACTGCGGAGCAAGGATAGCACCGTTAAATACTGCAGAAAGAAAGTGTCCGAGATGCGGTAATACTGTTGAGGCAGACCACGACTTTTGCATAAATTGCGGTTCGCACGTAGACTGATATTTAAACAATATTTTGATTTTAAATCAATAATCAACAACACCTCGCTAATAATAAAAGCGAGGTGTTTTTATGTTTTCTAAAGGAAAAACAATTTTTTTCAATACACAACCGGTAATCACGGGCAGTGCGGGTGTTGTGGGCAAGAAAGAGGGCGAAGGTCCGCTGCGTAACGATTTTGACGCAATTTTTGAAGATACAACAATGGGCAAGGAGTCGTTTGAACTTGCCGAATCGGCTATGCTTCACGACTCGATTATACGTGCCCTCACAAATGCGAAAAAAAGCCCGTCAGACGTAGACTTTGTTATGACGGGCGACTTACTCGACCAGTGCGTTGGCTCGTGTTTTGCACTGAAGGATTTGCAAATCCCGTTTGTAGGAATGTACGGTGCCTGCTCAACCATGGCACTCACGCTCGCATCGTGTGCAATGCTTGTTGACGGCGGTGCAAGTTGCTGTGTAGGCGGTGCGTCGAGTCACTTTTGTTCAAGCGAAAGACAGTTCCGCTTCCCGCTTGAATACGGCGGTCAGCGACCGCCAACAGCACAGTGGACAGTTACGGGTGCGGGCAGTTGCGTGGTGGAACAGCAGAGCGATGAAACTCCGCCCGACGCCGTACAAATCAAAGCCATACAAATCGGCACAATCACCGATCTCGGTATCAAAGACCCTAACAATATGGGCGCCGCAATGGCACCTGCTGCGGCGAGGACGATAAATGACTTTTTGACTGACACAAAAACGGGTGCTGATGACTACGACCTGATACTCACGGGCGACCTTGGTTTTACAGGCACGGAACTGTTGCACGAACTGCTCGAAATTGAGTATCACCGTAATATTCAGAGCGTTCATAACGACTGCGGACTTATGATTTTCAATCTGAAAAAGCAGGACGTCAATTCGGGAGGTTCGGGTTGCGGTTGCAGTGCGTCGGTGCTTTGCTCACATATATTAAAGCAGATGCGGGCGGGAAAACTCCACAGAGTGCTTTTTGTTGCAACGGGTGCATTAATGAGTCCTACGTCCACCAAACAAGGGCAGGCAATCCCGGGCATAGCCCATGCGGTACTGCTCGAAACCCACCGTTCATAACGAAAGCCGATAAGATACTTGCCTTAAAAGATGCTGTGGAGGATTAAAATATCGAATTTCCTTAATTACTTTGACTTTCCCTTAAAATGTGCTATATTTTAAGGGAATAGTTTTGTGAGGTAATGAAGATGGATTATAACAACGAAGTAAAAGAACGCTGGGGCAATACCGAAGCGTATGCAGAGTTTAGCGAGAGAACAAAGGATTATTCCAAAGAACGCTTTGCGGATATTAACACGGGTCTGGAATATATCTTCCGTGATTTCGCAGAGCTGATGAAAAGCGGTGCAGAGCCTGATTCTTCCGAGACACAGGCACTTGTCAAAAAGCTGCAGGACTACATTACCGAAAACTACTATACCTGCACGGATATAATTCTTGCAGGTCTTGACCAGATGTACGTTGCCGATGAACGTTTTAAAAGCAATATTGATAAATACGCTGACGGCACCGCAGAATACGCATTCAAAGCGATTGCGATTTATACGAAAAGGCAGACGATTTAACTCGTCTGCCTTTGCTGCGTAATCAGTATATTATCAAGATTTCCCATTCGACACGGCTGGCTTTTGATTGCCGTTTAGTTTAATCAAAAGGATTTTCAGTTTTGTAAGGAAGGGCTTTCGGTTGGTTGTAGGAAATGTCCTTTATGCCATAGAACTTAAACACTTCAAAAAGTGCCTTGCCGTAATGACCGAAGGCGACCGCGCCGTGGTGGGGATAATGCTTTTCAATCAG
>SVQF01000111.1 GCA_015065445.1 Oscillospiraceae bacterium
ATCCCTTTGACAAGGGAGGGGGACCGCTTGCGGTGGAGGGATTGTTTTTCATAATTATGAATTATGAATTATGAATTATGAATTATGAATTGAGGGTGAGCTCCGCTCACGCTCATTATATAATCATTTTAATTTTCTTTTCATATCCGTTCGTTTCTCGGCTATCGGGCTTTCGCCCGACAGCTGATTTTGAAACGAAAGGATTTGATTAATTATTTACTATTTTATTAATTTAAAAAATCACTGTCAAGGGGGTTTGACAGAATGTCAAACTTAAATTTTAAAAAAAACAAAACAATTTGACAAATTAAGGATTGTGTAAAAAATATAAGCCGTTTTCGTCTGCGTCCGTCGTAAAGAATACAGTATGGATATAAAGAGAACAGCCCCGATGCTTAGCATCGGGGCCGTTTATTTGTGATTACTCGAGTTCAATATATTTTGTTGTGTTCGGTATTTCCTTAGGCTGCGTTTTCGGTATAGTCAGCTTAAGAATACCGTGCTTGAATTCACCCTTAATGTCCTTATCGGTGATATCCTCACCAACGTAAAAGCTTCTTGAGCAGGAACCGTATACTCTCTCCCTGCGGATGTATTTGCCGTTTTTCTTTTCTTCCTCATCTTGATTATGGCTCTTTTCCGCCGAAATTGTCAGGTAACCGTCATTAAGGGCAACCTTAACGTCCTCTTTCTTGAAGCCCGGTAAATCCATAATCAGATTATAGCTTGTGTCGTTTTCCTGAACATCGGTTTTCATAATTCCTTTTTCGTGATGTCCGTAAAGCCTTTTTTCTGCTTTCCTCATTTCCGAATCATCAAAGAACGGAAAATCAAACCAATCATCAAATAAATCTCTTCCGAATACGCTTGGCAACATAAGTCATCGCTCCTTTCAAAAGCACCATTAATAGTTATTGCCATTATGATTTGCTTTATTCGAATTATTTGAACTCGGTCGGAAGCATTTGCAGTTGTTCTGAAACTCAGGCATGCTGTTTTGTGTTTCTTTCTTTGTTCTGTAATCACTATAGCACAACGAATTAGCACTGTCAATAGGAGAGTGCTAATTTAACAATTTATGCAATGATTGTTAACAACTTATGCAATGATTGTTAACAATTTATACGATAAATTACCTTGGCGTACAAAGATTTACGGAATTGGAATATACGGCGTGTCGTGTCCATTATATCACATCATACGAAAAAAGTACAGCCGTCGAGCAATCGGCGGCTTTTAGTTTTACAAATCAGAAGTTATCGGGGTCCAATTATTGTTTTCAAGCCCTTTCGTGCAATCACTTTGGTATTGCGAAGGCGAGATATTGAAGTCATTGTAAGACCTGTCAGAAAGGAGTAACTAAAATGAAAACCACACCAAACAGTCAGAATTTTCCGCAGTTTATGCAGGCTGTAACTGTAAATGAGACAAAAGCCGTTTCAAAAAACGAAATTGCAGATTTTCGTTTTAACCCTGCAATCCAAAACAGACCTATGGGAATATTAAATGTTGAAAAAGAAGAAAACGGAGTTGTGCTCACCCTCGGAACAATGGCACGCCGTGCTGTGCTTTCATACACTCACGAAACTTCACTTTATCTGTATAAGCCTGCCGATATTACCATTGAGAAAGTATATCTTCATATCAATTTATGGACTGATGAAATTTTCAGAGTAGTTTTCTCGAAAGATAAAGAAATTATAAATCATTTTGCAGGACTTCCCGAAGATGCAAGAATGCTCATTGCAAAGCCTGAAAATGTTGCTTTCACCCTGGGCGAAACAGAGAATGAAATTACTCTCGCAACAAGTAAAATTATTATTTCTGTTGATAAGCAGACAACAAAAATTTCTGCGAAATTCATTGACGGTAAAGAGTTTTACTCTCAGAAAAAGCAGGATTTCCGTACAGGTGATATTCACGATTTGGCTCTTGCAGATTTGGAAGGTGATTACGCTTGTTTTGAATCGCTTGAGCTTGAAACTGACGAAGTGGTTTACGGCCTTGGTGAACGCTTTGACTCTCTTACCCGTAACGGCAGAACAGTTGATTTTTATAATAAAGATGCAGTGGGTACTACAAGCCGTCGTTCATATTTAAACATTCCGTTCTACCTTTCAACCAAGGGTTACGGACTTTTCCTCAACTCAAGTGCTAAAACCGATTGGCAGATAGGCACAACAGATTTAAGTGCATTGCAGTTTGCTGTTCTTGACAGTCAGATTGATTACTTTGTAATCGGAGGCAAAACACCGAAAGATATCATCAAGGGTTATTGTACTTTAACAGGCTTTGCAAAACTGCCTCCACTGTGGAGCTTTGGTCTTTGGATGAGCCGTAACAGCTATGTTTCCTGGGATGTTGTTGACGATGTTGCTAAAAAGGTACGCAAAAACGATATTCCTTGTGATGTACTTCACCTTGATACTGCGTGGTTCAGCCGTGACTGGAACTGCGACCTTAAATTCTCCGAGGAGAGATTCCCGAATCCCAAAGAAAACATTGAGCGATACAAAAAAGACGGTTTTAAAATCAGTCTATGGCAGTATAATTTCATTCCACCAAATGACGATAATGAAAATTACCACGAAGCTGTAAAAAACGGCTATCTTTCAAAGGATAAAGACGGCAAGCCATATCAGTTGCCTGATTCCTGTCAGGGCAGTTGGGTTAAGGATGTTACTATCGACTTTTCAAACCCCGCCGCACGCAAATGGTACGGCGACAAAATCAGGGGACTTTTCGACCTCGGTGCAAGTGCTATTAAAACCGATTTTGGCGAGGGTGTTCCGGACGACGGTATTTACCACAGCGTTGACGGTAAGCTGTTTCACAACCTTTACACCTTGGTTTATAACGCAACCGTTTTTAACGCTTCAAAGGAAAATATCGTGTGGGCTCGTAGCGGTACAGCAGGCAGTCAGCGTTATCCACTTCATTGGGGCGGTGACAGTCAGTGTACATTTGAAGCTCTGGCAGGCACACTCAGAGCATCACTTTCCTTAGGCTTCAGCGGTATTCCATTCTTCTCTCACAATATCGGTGGATTTTTAGGTACACCTACCGATGAGCTTTATGTCCGTTGGGCACAGCTTGGCTTATTCTCGTCACATTCCCGTTGTCACGGTGTTGGTGATAACAACTACCGTGAGCCTTGGCGTTTTTCGAAAGAGGCTTGTGATATTTTCCGTTACTACGATAAGCTTCGTTACTCTCTTATGCCGTATATTTACGAGCAGGCGGAAAAATGCACAAAAACAGGCTTGCCGATGATGCGGGCGCTGTATCTTGAGTTTCCCGAGGACAGAACGGTAAGATATATTGACGACGAATACCTCTTCGGCGACAGCCTTCTGATTGCTCCCGTTCTCAAACCAATGAGCAAAGGAAACACCAAAGAACTATACCTGCCGAAAGGCGTTTGGTTTGACTATTTCACAAAGGAAAAAATCATATCAGACGGAAAGTGGATTACGAGAGAAATCGACCTGAAAACAATGCCGATTTATGTAAAGGAAGGCACTGTTTTGAATTATTGCTCTGCAGACACCACCCTTGCAAACGGAATGGGCGAAATCATTAAAACAGAAAAATGGGTATAAATGTTTCATTTTTCTGAAAAATGTTGTATAGTAAAAGTGGT
>SVQF01000112.1 GCA_015065445.1 Oscillospiraceae bacterium
AGGGGTATAGCTCAGTTGGTAGAGCAGCGGTCTCCAAAACCGCGTGCCGAGGGTTCAAGTCCTTCTGCCCCTGCCATAACAACCGCTTAGGCGGTTGTTTTTTTATGCAGAAGGACTTGAACCCGAAAGGTCTGAGCGTTAAGAAAACAGTTCGGTGAACTGTTTTTAGCGAAGAGCAGTGAGGCGGGTACCGAAGGCATAGCCTTGGGTCGCCGAGCCAAAAGGATGCAAAGCGAAGCTGAAGCATACTTGTCCTTCTGCCCCTGCCATAACAACCGCATAAGCGGTTGTTTTTTTTATGCAGAAGTTATTTGCAACACTTGACTATTTATCGTTTCAATAGTATAATTATTGTTGAAGGAAGTGTTTTTATGTTTAAAGAAAAATACGAAACACCTGTAGTAGAGCTTGAAAAGTACCGTCAGGCTGAAGATATTCTTACAGCAAGTGACGGCGGACTTGAAGATGGCGATACACAGACAAATGTGCCGTAAAAACAAAACAGCGGATAGGTGAGTTCCTTCCGCTGTTTTATTTTTTCTGTTTTACATATAATACTGTTTGCAGTGATTATGCTCTAAAATTCATTCTTGACTTTATTATACAATATATAGTATAATAATCAATGTATGTATACTTCTTATGGAGGAACCTTTATGGCAAAAAAGTCTTATGGAAACGACAGTATTAAATCCTTAAAGGGCGAAGACCAGGTCAGATTGAGACCTGCGGTTATATTTGGCTCTGACGGAATTGAAGGCTGTCAGCATTCTATATTTGAAATAATGAGTAACTCAATCGACGAAGCAAGAGAAGGACACGGCAACCGAATTATTGTGACCAAATATCTCGACGGTTCAGTTGAAGTGCAGGATTTCGGACGAGGAATTCCGGTTGAGTTCAATAATAACGAAAACGAGTGGAACTGGAAACTGTTATTCTGCACGCTTTACGCTGGCGGAAAGTATGATAATAACGGTGCGTCCAACTATCAGTATTCGCTTGGACTTAACGGTCTCGGACTCTGTGCTACACAGTTTGCAAGTGAATATATGGACGCAGAAATAAAACGTGACGGTTTTAAATATACTCTTCATTTTGAAAGAGGCAGAAACATCGGCGGACTTACCAAAGAACCGTACGGAAAACGTGGTGATACTGGTACAAAAATTCGATGGAAACCCGACCTTAAAGTATTTACCGACATCAACGTTACTGCTGATTACTTTATGCAGACTATGAAGCGTCAGGCTATTGTTAACGACGGAATTAAGTTTGTATTTAAAAATCAGCTTACTGCGTCACAGTTTGAAACTACTGAGTACTGCTACGAAAACGGTATTCAGGACTACGTTAAAGAACTTGCAGGCGAAACCGCTTTTACAACTCCTCAGTACTGGGAGTGTGAGCGTGAGGGAAAGGACAGGGAAGACCTCGACACATACAAGCTTAAAATAAAGGCTTCTCTTGCATTTTCACAAAAAACGCAACTTAAAGAGTATTATCATAATTCAAGCTTTCTTGAGCACGGCGGTGCTCCCGAGAAGGCTTTCAGAAGTGCGTTTGTAAATCAGATTAATGCTTATATGAAAGCAAACAACAAGTACAACAAAACCGATACTCAGATTAACGTTCAGGACGTAGAGGAATGTGTAATTTTTGTTGTGTCAAGCTTTTCAACTCAGACTTCATACGAAAATCAGACCAAAAAGGCTATTACTAACAAGTTTATTCAGGACGCAATGACGGACTTTTTCCGCAAGCAGCTTGAAATATATTTTATTGAAAACAAGATTGACGCAGACAAAATTTCCGAGCAGATGCTCATAAATATGCGTTCACGAGTTAAAGCTGAGAAAACACGTAAAAATCTTAAAACTACTCTTCAGGCAAAAGTCGATATGACAAACAGAATTCAGAAGTTTGTTGACTGCCGCTCAAAAGATATTAACGAAAGAGAAATTTTTATCGTTGAGGGTGATTCCGCTCTCGGTGCCTGCAAGCAGGCTCGTGACGCAAACTTTCAGGCACTTATGCCTGTCAGAGGTAAAATCCTCAATTGCCTTAAATCCGACTACGACAAGATATTTAAAAGCGAAATAATCACTGACTTAATAAAAGTTCTCGGTTGTGGCGTTGAGGTGAAAAGCAAAGCAGCTAAAGATGTTTCTATGTTCAGTATGGACGCTCTTCGCTGGAACAAAATAATGATTTGTACAGATGCCGATGTGGACGGTTTCCATATCCGTACGCTTATTCTCACAATGATTTACCGACTTATGCCAAAGCTTATTGAAGAAGGCAAAGTGTTTATTGCCGAGTCGCCGCTTTATGAAGTTCATTGTAAAGACGACACTTATTTTGCATATAACGAAGTTGAGATGGACGAAATCCGACAGCAAATCGGGGACAAAAAGTATACCGTCCAGCGTTCAAAGGGTCTTGGCGAAAACGAGGCTGAGATGATGAGTCTTACTACTATGAATCCCGCAACACGCAGGCTTATTAAAGTTACGCCGAGCGATGCAGCCGCTACAAGTGAAATGTTTGATTTGCTGCTTGGTGATAATCTTGAAGACCGCAGACAGTACATTTCCGATTTCGGATATATGTATCTTGATGCAGCCGACGTATCTTAAGGAGGTATTTAACTATGGCAAAAAGAAAAAAGAATACTCCTGAAGTTACAGCTAACCCGCTTGCAGACAACGTTCATATTCAGGGTGCAGGCAGCATTAAGGACGAGCAGGTGACCGATACCCTCAAAGAAAACTTTATGCCGTACGCTATGAGCGTTATTATCTCACGTGCTATTCCGGAAATTGACGGTTTTAAGCCATCACACAGAAAGCTGCTATATACAATGTACAATATGGGTCTTTTGCAGGGCGGCACAATAAAAAGTGCCAATATTGTCGGAAGAACTATGCAGCTTAATCCTCACGGTGACGCATCAATTTACGAAACTATGATTCGTCTGTCTCGTGGTAACGAAAGTCTCTTATATCCGTTTGTTGAATCCAAGGGCAACTTCGGTAAAGCATACTCAAAAAATATGATGTATGCCGCTTCACGTTATACCGAAGCAAAACTGGCACCTATATCCAGAGAGCTTTTTGAGGATATCAATAAGGATACGGTCGATTTTGTCGATAACTACGACAATACAATGAAGGAACCTACATTGCTCCCCGTAACATTTCCGTCTATTCTCGCTAATGTTACTACAGGTATTGCTGTAGGTATGGCGTCCTCAATTGCGTCTTTTAATCTCGGGGAACTTTGCGACACCACGATTGCAATGATTAAAAATCCTGACCACGAGATTTCAGAAACTCTGCTTGCTCCTGATTTTGTAGGAGGCGGCTATATAATT
>SVQF01000005.1 GCA_015065445.1 Oscillospiraceae bacterium
TTCAAGAGAACGGTAAAAACGGTCGAGTATTTCGTCGTCGTTACCCTTTATGCTTTCAAGTTCTGCAGTAAGGTCGGGGTCGCCCGTTGCCTTTTCAAGCCATTCGTTATATAAAGCGTGTATGTCCATAAATCTTTCTCCTTCACAAATTAATTCACTTTCTATTTTAATATTATTATTGGGTGTTGTCAATATTTCAATTTTTTAGTATAATAAAAAATATGAAACGGGGGATTTTATGTTTTCTAAAATAAAGAGTACCGGGCTTTACGGTATAGAAACGTTTGACGTTACCGTTGAGGCGGATATAAGTTCGGGTCTGCCGAGATTTGATGTTGTAGGTCTGCCCGACGCTGCTGTTAAAGAGAGCAGGGAGAGGGTGCGTGCGTCACTCAAAAACTGCGGATTTACTTATCCCGTTTCACGTATTACGGTCAATATCGCACCTGCCGACGTCAAAAAAGAAGGCTCGTTTTACGACCTGCCGATTTTTATATCGCTGCTCAGGGCAAGCACACAGCTTACCGCAAATACAGACGACTACGCTTTTATAGGCGAACTCTCGCTTGACGGCGAAATACGCAGTGTAAACGGCGTTTTGCCAATGGTAATTCAGGCTAAGGAGAGCGGCGTAGGAGCTGTGTTTATTCCTGCCGACAATGCGGACGAAGGCTCAGTTGTAAGCGGCATAGACGTGTTGCCTGCCGCAAGCGTAAACGAAGTAGTTGCACATCTGACGGGCGAAAAACTTATTGAGCCTGCGTTCAGAGAAGTTGATGAAGACAGTGTTATAACCGAAATGCTTGACTTTGCCGATGTAAAAGGACAAAGCACGGCAAAGCGGGCTCTTGAAATTGCAGCTGCAGGCGGACACAACTGCATTATGATTGGGCCTCCCGGAACGGGTAAATCTATGATGGCAAAGCGGCTCGGCTCAATTTTGCCCGAAATGACTTTTGAAGAGCAGATTGAAACCACAAAAATTTACTCGGTTGCAGGCGAGCTGCCAAAGGACGCCCGACTTATTGCAAGGCGTCCGTTTCGCTCGCCGCACCACACCGTTAGTGCTCAGGGACTCACGGGCGGCGGAGCGTCGCCCAAACCCGGCGAAATAAGTCTTGCACACAACGGCGTGCTGTTTATGGACGAGTTCCCCGAATTTGACCGCCGTGCAAAAGAGTCGCTCCGTCAACCGCTTGAGGACGGCGTGGTTACAATAACAAGAGTGTCGGGTACCATTACTTACCCGAGCGACATTATGCTTATTGCCGCAATGAACCCCTGCCCGTGCGGATATTCGGGTCATCCCAAAATCGAATGTACCTGCTCGGACGCTGCACGCAAAAGGTATAACGACAAACTGTCGGGTCCTATTCTTGACAGAATTGACCTTCACGTTGCGGTGGGCGTTGTCAATTACGAAATGCTGCGAAACGACAGAAAAGAGGAGAGCAGTGCAGAAGTGCGAAAGCGTGTAAACAGGGCGAGAGAAATACAGAACGAACGCTTTAAAGGCACGGGCATAAAGTGCAACGCAAAGATGACCCCGAGGCTGATGCGACAGCACTGCACACTTACCGAAGACGCTGACGTTCTGCTCAGTGCGAGCTACGACGCACTCGGACTGTCGCCCCGTGCTCACGACAAAATTTTAAAAATTGCCCGCACAATTGCCGACCTTGAAGGAAGCGAAAAAATTGACGCATCACACGTGGCTGAAGCAATACAATACAGAAATCTTGACAGACAATTCAGGAGGTAGTATATGGAAAAATACATTGAAACCACTATGAAAAATCTCGAAAAAAACGGTATGAAGCCGTTTTACTGCGAAACAAAAGAAGAGGTTGCCGACATTGTTAAGTCACTTATTAAAAAGGGTGAGAGCATCTCTAACGGCGGCTCGGAGTCGCTTAAAGAGTGCGGCATTTTTGACATTATCAAAAACGGCGATTACGACTTTATTGACCGCACGGGACTCGAGGGCGAGGCAGTCCGTGAGGCGTACATAAAGGCGTTTGGCTGCGACACGTATTTTTGCTCGTCAAACGCTGTTACCGAGCGTGGCGAACTCTACAACGTAGACGGCAACTCAAACCGTGTTGCCTGCATTGTGTACGGTCCACGTCAGGTGATTATGGTTGTAGGTAAAAACAAAATTGTTCCCGACATCACCGCCGCAATCAAGCGAGTAAAAGAAAAAGCCGCACCGCCAAACTGCGTGCGACTCGGTCTTAACAACCCGTGTGCAAAACTCGGCTCCTGCGTTTCGCTCAGACTTGACGACCCGTATATGTGCGACGGCTGTGCACTCGACAGCCGTATCTGTTGCAGCTACGTTGTCACTGCAAAGCAGCGTCACAAGGACAGAATAAAAGTCATCATCGTAAACGAGGATTTGGGATATTAATATTCATTAAAAAAGGTAGGTTCATTGAACCTACCTTTTGTCTTATTCTTTTGTCTTATTCGGTAAAGAGAGGGGTGGAGTAGTATCTGTCGCCGCTGTCGGGAAGAAGTGCTACAATCGTTTTGCCCTTGTTTTCGGGCTCTTTTGCAAGTTCAATTGCACTGTAAAGTGCGGCACCCGATGAAATACCTACCGAAATGCCTTCCTTCTGTGCAAGAAGTTTTGCGGTTGCGAAAGCGTCGTCGTTTGCAACCTTTATAACGCTGTCGTAAACGCTTGTGTTAAGCACGTCGGGAACAAAGCCTGCACCGATACCCTGAATTTTGTGCGGACCTGCCTTGCCCTCTGAAAGTACCGGCGAACTCTCGGGCTCAACTGCTACAACCTGAACGGACGGTTTCTGCTCCTTGAGGTATTCGCCCGTGCCTGTAACCGTTCCGCCTGTGCCTACGCCTGCAACAAAAATGTCAACTTCGCCGTCGGTGTCGCTGAAAATTTCGGGACCTGTAGTAGCCTTGTGGATTGCGGGGTTTGCAGGGTTTACAAACTGACCCGGGATAAAGCTGTCGGGAATTTCCTGTGCGAGTTCCTCTGCCTTGGCGATTGCACCTTTCATACCGTTTGCACCGGGTGTGAGTACAAGTTCCGCACCGTATGCTTTAAGAATATTTCTGCGTTCAACGCTCATTGTGTCGGGCATTGTAAGAATAATGCGGTAGCCCTTAGCCGCAGCGATAGCGGCAAGACCAATACCCGTGTTGCCCGACGTAGGTTCAATGATAACCGAGCCTTCCTTGAGCTTGCCCTTCTGCTCAGCGTCCTCAATCATTGCTTTTGCAATTCTGTCTTTAACGCTTCCTGCGGGGTTGAAGTATTCGAGTTTTACCAGAACGGTAGCCTCAAGACCGAGTTCTTTTTCTACGTTCACAACCTCTACAAGAGGTGTGTTACCGATTAAACCGAGTGTTCCTTTATATACTTTTGACATAGTTAATTCCTCCTGTTATATAGCGGCAAAGCCGTTTTCCAAATCTGCAATAATATCGTCAATATGCTCTGTGCCGATGGACAGGCGTATTGTGTTTTCAAATATGCCCTGCTCGGCGAGTTCGTCTGCCGAAAGCTGGGAGTGTGTGGTCGAAGCGGGGTGGATTACAAGACTCTTCACGTCCGCAACATTTGCAAGAAGTGAGAAAATCTTCAGGTTGTCAATAAACTTCCACGCTTCTTCTCTGCCGCCCTTAATCTCAAACGTAAAGATTGAAGCACCGCCGTTTTTGAAATACTTGTTGTAAAGTTCGTGGTCGGGATGGTCGGGGAGCGACGGGTGGTTGACCTTTTCAACAAGCGGATGGTTTGCAAGGTACTCAACAACCTTCTTTGTGTTTTCGGCGTGGCGTTCAAGTCTGAGCGAAAGCGTTTCTACACCCTGCAAAAGCAGGAAGGCATTGAACGGCGAGATTGCCGCACCCGTGTCACGCAGCAGGATTGCCCTGATGTATGTAACAAACGCCGCAGGACCTACCGCATCGTAAAACGATACGCCGTGATAACTCGGGTTTGCGTCTGCAATCTGCGGAAATTTTCCGCCTGCAGCCCAGTTGAACTTGCCGCTCTCAACGATTACGCCGCCAAGCGTTGTTCCGTGACCGCCTATGAATTTTGTTGCCGAGTGAACAACAATGTCTGCACCGTGCTCTATCGGACGGATAAGGTACGGAGTACCGAAAGTGTTGTCAACAACAAGCGGTAAGCCGTGCTTGTGAGCGATTTCGCTTATTGCGTCAATGTCGGGAATATCGCTGTTAGGGTTACCGAGCGTTTCAAGATAAATCGCTCTTGTGTTGTTCTGAATAGCACCCTCAAGTTCTGCAAGATTGTGAGCGTCAACAAATGTTGTGCTTATTCCGTACTGCGGCAGAGTGTGCGAAAGCAGGTTGTAACTGCCGCCGTAGATGGTTTTTTGAGCAACAATGTGGCCGCCGTTTGCAGCAAGAGCCTCTATTGTATAAGTTATTGCAGCGGCACCCGATGCGAGTGCGAGTGCTGCACTGCCGCCTTCAAGAGCGGCTATTCTTTTTTCAAGAACATCCTGTGTCGAGTTTGTAAGTCTGCCGTAAATGTTGCCGGGGTCTGCAAGACCAAAGCGGTCGGCAGCGTGCTGTGAATTGTGAAATACATAAGATGTTGTCTGATAAATAGGTACGGCACGTGAGTCCGTAGCGGGGTCAGCCTGTTCCTGACCTATGTGAAGCTGTAATGTTTCAAATTTATAACTCATTATACTATATCTCCTTTAAAATGTAAATGTGAATTTATGTGTTTTGTAAACTGCAACATCGCATTGTCATACACATTCGCATTTCAAACAGAGCCGCAAAAATAGGTGTGTTTTTCAACGACATCATCTCCTTTTGTGTTGCGTTCATTATAACTCCATTTACCTACCGTGTCAATAGGTAATTGAAAATTTGTATTGATTTACCTATTAACCCTGTGGTATAATAGGTAAAAATTGTAAAAGGAGCATAAAAAATGATATCAACAAAGGGAAGATACGCCTTAAGACTTATGATAGACATAGCACAAAACGACAGCGGAAGTTACATTCCGCTAAAAGATATTGCCGAAAGGCAGCAGATTTCAAAAAAGTATCTCGAGATAATAGTAAAGGACCTTGTAAATGCAAAACTGCTTAAAGGTGTAAGCGGCAAGGGCGGAGGATACAAACTTGCCAAAAAGCCCGAAGAGTACACTGTTGCCGAAATACTCGAGGTGTCCGAAGGTTCGCTTGCGGTTGTTGCCTGCCTTGAAGAAGGAGCAGAAACCTGCCCCCGTGCAGAAATCTGTAATACCCTGCCTATGTGGACGGAGTACAACAAAATGATAAGCGACTTCTTCACGTCAAAAAAACTCAGCGATTTGCTATAAAAAAAGAACCGTGAAAATCACGGTTCTTTTATATTTACTTTCTTGGCACTTCGAATTTTTACAGAAGTCCGTCCCAGGTGTCAACCTCTTTAGCCTTCATTTCTTCCTCGTCAAACCAGTGCTGTGTTACCGACTTGCTCTCGGTGAAGAATCTGTAAGCGTCCTTGCCGAGGCAGTGGAGGTCGCCGAAGAATGACTGCTTGTGACCGCTGAAAGGTACAAAGCCAACAGGTACAGGAATACCAACGTTGATACCAACCTGACCGCCGTCTGTGTATCTTGCAAACTGGCGTGCATAGTAACCGCTCTGGGTGTAGATAACCGAGCCGTTTGCGTACGGGTTAGCGTTCATAAGTGCAAGACCTTCGTCAAAGTTCTTAACTCTCTTGATGCAAAGAACAGGACCGAATACTTCCTCGTCGCCGATTGTCATATCGGGCGTAACGTGGTCGAATACAGTAGGACCTACAAAGTAGCCGTTTTCGTAACCTGCAGGTACTTCAGGGTTTCTGCCGTCAACAACAAGTTCTGCACCTTCTCTGATACCCTTTTCAATATCAGCAAGTACTTCCTTGTAGTGCTTTTCGTATGTGATAGGACCGAGTCTTGTGCTCTTATCCCATGCAGGACCGCAGTTAACCGACTTAATCTGCTTTTTGAGTTCGGCAACAAACTTGTCTGCGATGCTCTCCTGAACAACGCATGCAGCAAGTGCCATACATCTCTGACCGCCGCAGCCGAATGCAGAGTTGATAACGCCTGCAACAGTTCTTTCAAGTGCACAGTCCTCAAGTACAAGAGCGTGGTTCTTTGCCTGGCAGAGTGCCTGACATCTTTTGCCGTTTGCAGCAGCCTTTTCATAAATCTTAAGACCTACCGGTGTTGAGCCAACAAAGGTAATGCCCTTTACTGCAGGATGCTCAAGGATTGTGTTAATCTCATTTCTTGAGCAGGTAACGATGTTGATAACGCCGTCAGGAATACCTGCCTCTTTATAAAGTTCGCCGATTCTCATAGCAGTTCTCGGAGTGAGAGATGCAGCTTTAAGCACCATTGTGTTACCGCAGGCAACACAAACAGGAGCCATCCAGCCAAACGGAATCATAGCGGGGAAGTTTACGGGTACAATACCTGCGAATACGCCCATAGCCTCACGGTATTTAACTGTATCAAAGCCTGTTGATGCGTCCATAAGGCTTTCGCCCATCATAAGCGAAGGAGCCTGAGTTGCAAGTTCAGTACCTTCCTGAGCCTTACCAACGTCGCCTGCAGCCTCTGCCCAGGTCTTGCCGTTTTCTTCGCAAACAAGCATTGTAAGTTCATCCATATGCTCAATAAGGAGCTCTCTTACCTTATAGAGAATCTGTGCTCTTTTTCTTGCAGGTGTGTTTCTCCAGGCAGGATAAGCCTTGTCTGCAGCCTCAATAGCCTCAAGAACTTCGTCGTTTGTACAGCACGGAGCCTGACCTGTAACCTCACCGGTTGAAGGATTGTGAAGGTCGTACCAAACGTCTGTCTTGGATTCTCTGAACTCACCGTTTACAAAATACTTGAGTTTTTCCATAATAAAATCCTATGCCTTTCTTAAAAGTGTTTAATTTTTTTCGCATATATTTTAACATTATATGTACTTGATTTCAACAATTATTTTTTCAAATGCGGATTTTTGCACTAATTCACAAATAACGCCCAAATGCACGCTGCCAATTCTTGCGTGTTGACGGAATTTATACCCCGTGCTATAATTACAGGCAGGAAGAGGAGGGGAAAAGGTGAAAAAATCATTAGTCTTTTTGCTTGCCGTTTTACTTGTTGCAACAGCATTTTCGGGCTGCAGCAGAGTCAAAGTGTATCCAATGGGCAAGGCGGCGGAAGTAAAAGAATTCAGATTCAGCGACGAAGAAAATAAGTGCGATTACTGTGAAAAATCGCCTGTCTGTGTTTTTCATAACCCCAACGACCCCGAGGGCAAAAACAATGCATACATCTGCGAAGACTGTGCATCAAAGTGTGCCTTCTGCGGCAAAACTCCAAAGTACTATTATCAGAACGGAACGTCAGCCGTAATCTTTGTGTGCGAAGAATGTTACAACGACGCAGTTAAAAACGAACTGCTTTAGACTGTAAAAAAGGGACTGTAAAAAACAGTCCCTTTTTCTTATTTCAGCCTTGCCTCAAGCCTGTAAATCGGGAATCCCTGAGACGAAAACTTTTCCTCATATTCAGTTACTATGTTGCCCTCAAAGTCGCTGTTGTGAAGGTCGAGCGATATGTTCGACAGTTCAAATCCGCACTTTGAAAACGACTCGATTGAAAACTCAAAAAAGTGCATATTGTCGGTTTTCTGATAAATCGGTGCGTTGTCTTTAAGCAGCGGCTTGTATATGTTCAAAAATCTCTCGCTTGTCAGCCTGTGCGAAGCATAACTCTTTTTCGGATACGGACACGAAAAGTTGAGGTAAATCAGTTCAACAGACTTTTCGGGTATGTACGACGGCAGATACTCCGCCGCACAGTCAAGGAATCTGATGTTTTTCAGCCCCTTTTCCTTCGCCGTTTCGCAGCCGACAACAATAACGTCACGCACCTTTTCAACGCAAAGCACGTTTATGTCGGGCTCACGCTCGGCAAGAGTGGTAGCAAAAGTGCCTTTGCCCCCGCCGATTTCAAGATGAACGGGGTTGGAGTTGCCAAAAAGTTCTTTTAAATCGAGCAGATGGTTTTCGTTTTTTGCGTCTGCAAAATTAAGGCTCTCATTTCTGAGCGTAATCAGGTAATCACCCACAGCCTCAAGCCTTGATTCCAGATTTTTCTTATGTCTCGGTCTCATTTATATCACCCAAGGCATTATAATATATTTTGCTTTTCATTTCAATAGAAAAATATATCATAAAAACCGCATCGCTTTTTGGCGATGCGGCTTGTACTTGAGCCTTTAAAACTATTTCGCAGCTTCAACAATACCTTCTGCAAGACCTGCGAGCGACTGAATTTCGGACGGGATAATAATTTTTGTTGCCTGACCGTCAGCAGCTTTAGCGAATGCCTCCATTGCTTTGAGTTTGAGAACAGCATCGTTTGCGTTAGCCTCGTTGAGCATTTTGATTGCTTCAGCCGACGCCTGCTGTACCTTTGCGATAGCCTCTGCCTCACCTTCAGCCTCACGGATTTTAGCTTCTTTAACAGCCTCTGCACGAAGAATTGCGGACTGCTTTTCAGCCTCTGCCTCAAGGATTTTTGACTCCTTGTGACCCTCTGCAACAAGGATTCTCGACTGCTTTTCACCCTCTGCACGAAGGATAGCCTCACGGCGTTCACGCTCTGCCTTCATCTGCTTTTCCATAGCGTCCTGAATTTCACGTGGCGGAATGATGTTCTTGAGTTCAACTCTGTTAACCTTGATGCCCCACGGGTCTGTTGCCTCGTCAAGAATAACTCTGATTTTGGCGTTTATTGTGTCACGTGAGGTGAGCGTTGAGTCGAGTTCGAGTTCACCGATGATGTTACGCAGGGTTGTTGCCGAAAGATTTTCAATAGCCGAAATCGGGCTTTCAACGCCGTAGCAGTAGAGCTTGGGGTCTGTAATCTGGAAGAATACAACCGTGTCTATCTGCATTGTTACGTTATCTTTTGTAATAACGGGCTGCGGCTTGAAGTCAACAACCTGTTCTTTGAGCGATACGGTTTTTGCAACTCTTTCGATAAACGGGATTTTTACGTGAAGTCCTGTTTCCCAGGTGGTTGAATACGCACCGAGTCTTTCAATTACAAACGCTTTTGACTGCGGTACAACTCTGATGTTTGCAAATACAAGTGCAATTAATGCAACAATAATTAACGTTATTAGTATTGTGAATGGATTCATAATATATCTCCTTTAATTCAAAATTTTTATTTTACAATTAATTTAACGCCGTCTATTTTTTCAATTGTTACAACGCTGTCCTTCGGTATGCACTCACCCGTCAGGGAACGTGCCGTCCAGATTTTACCGTCCGCCTTTACCTGCCCCGACGGTGCAAGATTGTCAATGTCTTCGGTAACAACGCCCTGCATACCAATGCAGCGGTCGGCGTTTGTTTTTTCTACCTTTGTTTCAAGTTTCTTTTTTACGAGCGGTCGTGTTATTACAAGTGCCAATGCACTTACTGCGATGAATACAATAACCTGCACCGTTACAGACGCACCGCAAAACTTTGCGATTAGTCCCGCAACCGAGCCGATAACAAACCATATCGACACAAGCTGAACGGTTATTGCTTCAAGCACACCAAACGCAATTATCAGTGCCGCCCAGACAATAAACATATTTACATCCGGCATACTTTTCATCCTTTCATATTATTCATACGGAACCTTATAATATGTATTAATATTATTACATATTTATTGTTCTGCCAACAATATTTTATTTCCATATGTTGAGCTAATTATACCATATTCCGCAAAATTTTTCAATATCTTGTGTTTCGATTTTTCGAGATTTACAAATTGTTAATAAAAAAACACAAGGAGTTGTACTTGACAAATCCCTGTGTTATTCCTGTGGTATATAAAACCGGTGTCAACGGTACACAACGGTCCGTCCCCTGTGTTACCTGTGTTTCGGATAACGCCGTCTTTGGTGTTTTGCTACTTGTTAATATCCATCGTCAACACGACAACCGGAGAATTCAAAGTCTACAGACTTTAACCGGTTTTTTATTTCATTTTCATTTAATTGCTCTTTTACATAAATATATAAATCGTCGTATTCAACTTCGTCTTTATGCATAGGAGCTGTCGGTTCATAATCTAAGCAGCCGTCAAAAAAGTAAATATCATCATCTTTGTAATCATTAACGTTAATACATGCCACCGAAAAATCTGCAAGACATTTTATTTTGCAGTTAAGTTTTACAAGTTTGTACCCCTTGGGTGTATCGTCAAAACTAAATTCAAGGCAGTTGTATTTTTCAAAATCCTTTTCAGTAGCAAAGCCTGAATAATTAACTTCAACTTCCAAAAGGCCGTTTTTTGTTGAGGCTAAATTATGGTTTTTGCTACCTGTTAACACAATCAAAACGATTGATAAAACTAAGACTAAAATTAGAATAATTGCTAAAAATACGGTAAAAAATGGTTTTTTCATTTATATATCCTCAAACATTAAACGGGTTATGCTTACAACTCAATTATAAAATTTTAACAGCAAGGAATCAACCCTGTAATTAAAACTATGTTTTGAATATTTTATTATAATCTTCAATCGAAACAGTAGTGATTAAATAATTGTGATTGTCGAGAAAATATGCTGTGCTTTTGTTTTTACAAAAATCTTTTAAGATTATTTTTACACTCTCAGAACTCCCGTCTTTGTATGGTACAAAAACTGTTTTTTTATATCTTCCCTTTACAATAATACGCTCACCGCTTTTTTCACTTACAAGGTAAATTTCTTCGTGGTCGCTTGTTACTTCAGCCTTTTCAAAAATACTGTTTATTAACGAAAATTGCTCATCTCCGTCTTTGTATTTTATACTTTGTTCATCTTCGTTAACAATTGTATATGAAGTAATACTATTTGTGTTTATTCTGCCGTAGTTTTCCGTAAAAAAAGCAGAATCATCTGTAGGCTTTATAATCACGAGGCTTGTTATAACAACAACGAGAATTATAGCGAAATACGGTAGTGCTTTTTTTATTTTGCACCTCATTTGAAATCTTTTTCCCATAAATTATAAATATCTACTCTTTCTAATTTATAATAAGCTTTAAAATACATCCAATATGTGCAGTAATCTTGAGAGAGATAATACTTAGTCTCAACTCTTGCATAATAACCTTTACTTGATAATGTGTAAGAGACTCCAACCATTAAAGCATATACAGGAGAATAATATGTTTTTTGAGATAATTTGTAAGCAACACTTTTTTTGATTTCGCCCATACCTCCTCTACAACTGAACAAAAAAACTGAACCACTAATTGATTTTTGCTCTAATCTTTTTTCCAATTGAGAAATATTAATACTTTCACCTTGAAAATATAGAGCCCCCATAGTTCCATGTAGATATAGATAAATTGAATCAATGTTATTCATGTTGTTCCAAACTTTAACAAATTCATCCACAGTCTTAACATATTTAGCAATTACTTTTTTACTGAAATAGTTATAATAATAAGAATTCCTTCCTTGTTTAACAAGCGATTTATTACCATTATAAATAATAGTATATATATATTTATTACGCTTGCTTGTGTTACGATTGAAGCCATTATTATCGACATAATTCACTGCATCGTTACAGCAGTAAGCAAAAATGTTAAGACCGATTGGTTCTTCTTTGCTTTGCTGTGCATATTCAGGCAAGTCCGCATTGATAAATCTGCAGATGCTTGGGTCGTAGTAGCGTGATTGCAGGTAGTAGTAACCCGTTTCGCTGTCGTAGTAGTAACCACGGTAGCGTAGGGGGTTTGCATTGAAGGCTGCAACCTCGGCAGTGGTAGCGTTTTCGGCTGTGTACGAGTCCGTAGGGTTGCCCCATTCGTCGTAGTCATACTGACCAATTGCAGTGCCGTCGCTGTTTGCTAAACCGAACACGTTACCCTGCACGTCTACCATATACAGATACTGCGTGCCGTTATACGTAAAGCCGAGCGGGTGACCTTCTGTATCGTACTGGAAGGTCAGTGTGTTCGTACCGTCTGACTGTGCCAGTATTACGCCGTTTTTGGTATTGTATTGCGTAGTGGTGCCGTTTACGGTCTTACTCGTTCTTATGCCGTTTTCGTCATAAGTGTAGCTGTATGTGTTGCTGCCTTTTGTTACCTGTGCAAGGCTTCTGCCTGCCGACCAGGTAAAGCTGCGGTTACCGTAGGTAAGCACGTTGCCCACATTGTCGTATGTGAGTGCGGTATTGTCAACCGAGGTGAGCTTATCCGTCCAGCCGCTGTTTGCATAAGTAAAGTTTTTTGTGCTGAGCGGAGTTGCATTTTCAAGACTTCCTGTAGTATAGTTATACGTCTTTTTTGACGTAATATTACCACGGCTGTCGTAAGAATATGCGTATGTAGTGTCGCCGTATAATCTGTAGTCTTCTCTTACAAGCTGACCTTTTGCGTCGTAGTGGTTAAAGTATTCAATACCGCTGTAACCTTTGCCGGTTATTCTGTCCTTGCTATCGTACTCATACTGATAATTTACGGTAAGCGGCTGACCGTTATCAAGGCACTGATGATTTTTTTGCCTGATTAAATTGCCGTCGTTGTCGTAAATATACTGGTTTGACAGTGCAGTATCGTTGTTGTACTTTATTGCGTCGGCGGTCATCTGGTAGTCGCTGTTTTCGGTATAACTGTACTCAAGCGTAGCGTTGCCCCTTGTGTATGTTATGCTGTTGCCAACAAGTGCAGATGTTGTTGTAACACCAAAATCGCTTTGCGTTACATCGGTGCGGGCTTCAACTTCGTTTTCTTCGTCAGCCTCGGTTACCTGCTCGCTGTACGAATGAACAAGAGTATTGTTAGAAGTCTTGTATACTTCAACAGTCTCGCCGTCATACTCATAACGCAAGCCCGTTTCTGTGTTCACCTTTTCTGTAAGTTCGCCGTCTGTGTTGTATGTGTACGTTACAAACGGCGTACTGCTGCTGTTGTGATACTGATACTTGAGGTTGCCGTCTGTGTCGTACTCATAACGCTCGGTCTGTCCGTTGGCATACTCTGTTGAAGTTAAGTTGTAGTCTTCGTCATAGTTGTACGATACCGTATTGGTACCGCTGATATATACTTTTGTTGTTAAACCTTTAACGTTATAGCAGAATTTGTAAATGTCAAATTCTTCAGTTTTCTTTTCGCCGGTTTCAAAATAGGTATAAACAGTCTGTACGCCAAGGCGATTTGTTTCGCTTGTCAGGTTGCCTGTGGTGTTGTCATACACATATGTATGACCTGCAGTTGAGTCAGAATAAGTGTTTGCACTCGGCAAGCCGTCAAGCGAACTGTCGTAATCTTCAGGACCGATTTCCTGCACTACTCTGCCTTGATTATCATACAGCGTTCTGGTACATTCGCCGCCTTCGTCTGCAAGCAAGGTTCTTCCTGCTGCGTCATAGGTGTATGAAGAATTATCATTGCCTGTTTGTGAAGTCAGCAGATTGCCTAAGCTGTCGTAAGTATAATTAGTTACAGTTGTAGTTGTGTTTCCGTTTTCAACGGTTGTTACAGTTTCCTGAGTAACATTACCGACTGAGTCGTACACATAAGCATTTGAGTCGCCCGTACTGTAAGTCTCCGTCAGTACTCTGCCACTACTATCATAATTATACACTATTGTATCAAAGCAAGTCAATGATGAATTATATTCATTTGGAATTTCGCCCTCATAATCTTCTTTGAGTGTTGCGGACACGAGCACATTATTGTTGCTGTCATAGGTGTAGTAGCTGTTACTGTCTCCGTACTGTTCGTGAATAACGTTACCGTTGTTGTCATAAGTATAGGTTACGTCGTAGTCCTCCTCGCCGCCACGAACGGTCATTGAAATCAACTTTCCTGTACCGTCATACGAGTAAGAGGTCGTTTCGTTTTCTACCGTTTCGGTCAGCACTTGGAATTTGCTGTCGTAAGTGTATGTTGTGGTCGTGCCGTACTCGTCTGTGTAAGAAACGGGAAGAAAGGCGTCGTTATATACAGTACAGGTGGTTTCGCCTGATGATGTGAGAGTGGTATACTTCTTTTCGCTGTCCGTATATGTATACTGTACCCACGAGCCGTTATCGTTTGTGACTTTCTTTAATCTGCCGTCGGTGTAATACTCTATTGTTTTGTCATTGCTTTTTATAAGCGTATAGTCGTTTGCCGTGCTGACATATTGGTATTTCCCAAGCGTTACCCCTGCCTGGTCCTTGACTTGAATATATCTTCCCCATTTGGTTGTGTACTCAATATCGTTGTTATTCGGGTCAGTAATGGTTTTAACGCTGTAATAGTTTACGTCTGGGTCGTCGGTTGCTTCTACAGCTTCATAGCCAGACACAGCAAAAGTTCTTGTACCGTCACTAATTGAGGCTTCTTCAATATTCGTTGTTCTTGTGAGATTAAGAACATTTCCGTTGCTGTCTTCAATTCCGCTGAGATAAGCAACACTGTTTAACCTGATTGCAAAATGATACTTATACTCGCCGTTTTCAAATATATACTCATTGTTTGATTTAGTGAGTGAGTTTCCTGTGAGCTGGTCAACATATGTATTTGTGCCTGTTCTGATTAGAGGATACTCTGTGCCGTCAGGCAGATAAACCTTGAGGTAGCTACCAATCGTAGCAACCTTTGAGTGAACAGACTCAAACCAGTTTTTATCGGCACTGTTATATATTCTGGTATAGCCAAAG
The DNA here is from genome assembly GCA_015065445.1 of Oscillospiraceae bacterium. GTDB lineage: Bacteria > Bacillota > Clostridia > Oscillospirales > Acutalibacteraceae > Eubacterium_R. The sequence continues at coordinate 14,716 of SVQF01000005.1, forward strand.
TTTATTCCGTTGTATGAAAAATCAAAATCCGTTGTACGTTCAGTATATACGCCGATTGCATGGTCGGTAGTGGTAAAATCGTCATATGTTATTTCGCCGTCATTTCCTATACGTGCATACACTCGTGTTGTCTGATATGCAGGGATTGAAAACGGCGATGTATAATCGGTCCAATCACCGTTTTCACCTATTTTGTACTGCAGTGTAGTTGTATCGCTGTAATTTAATCTGTAAAGCCCAACTAATTCACCGTATCTGTAAAACAGCGGTTTTGGTGCCACGGATGCCTGTGCAATAATCAAATTACGCAGATTTACATAGTCTGACAGGAACAGGCTACCAAATGTCATTGTTACAAATGTACCAAAAGCAATAATCACTGATAGCATCAAACTGACTATTTTTTTATATGGTTGGTACCTTAAATTGTTTTTTTTCTTCTGCATCATTTAATCTCCTTTCGCAGTTATGGGGGTTTATTTTTTTTCACCTTCAAACTATCAATTTAACAGTGAATAATCAACCGTTTGTGCAAAATTGGTATGATTTTGATACAAAAAATGCAAAAAAACGGCTCACGGAATGTTTTTCCGTGAGCCTGTTTTGAAATGAGTTATCTTGATTTATTTGCGATTTCGTCTGTGATTCGTGCAACAAATTCGTCGATTGTGGTTGCACCCTCGTCGCCGTTTTTGCGTGAACGCACGGAGATTGTGCCAGCCTCAATATCCTTGTCGCCGACAAGAATCATATACGGGATTTTTTCCATCTGAGCACTTCTGATTTTAAAGCCGATTTTTTCGCTTCTGTCGTCAAGTTCGCAGCGAACTCCTGCAGCCTCGAGTTTTTCAATCATAAGGCGAGCGTAGTCCTGATGTCTGTCGGCGATTGGCAGGAACTTAACCTGAACGGGAGCGAGCCATGTCGGGAACGCACCCATAGTTTCTTCGATAAGATATGCCATAAATCTGTCGAGCGAGCCGAGGATTGCACGGTGCAGTACAACGGGCGTACGCTGTGTGTTGTCTTTATCAACGTATGTGAGGTTGAACTTTGCGGGCAGGCAGAAGTCGAGCTGGCAGGTCGAGAGCGTGTACTCTGCACCGACTGCAGGCTTAACGTTAACGTCGAGCTTGGGTCCGTAGAACGCAGCCTCGCCAATTTCCTCGGTATAATCGAGTTCAAGCGAGTCAAGAACGTCACGCAGTGCGTCTTCAGCGGTGTTCCACATCTCGTCGTCCTGATGGTACTTCTCGGTGTCCTCGGGGTCACGAAGCGAAAGAACAAGGCGGTAATCGGTGATACCGAAGTCCTTATATGTGTCAAAAATAAGGTCAACAACCTTTGCAAACTCGTCCTTAATCTGTTCGGGAGTTACAAAAAGGTGTGCGTCGTTCTGGCAGAAGTGTCTGCCTCTTTCAATTCCTTTGAGCGTACCCGACGCTTCAAAACGGAAATCGTGTGCGATTTCGCCTATACGTACGGGCAGGCTTCTGTATGAGTGGGGTGTGTTTGCGTAAATACGCATATGGTGCGGGCAGTTCATCGGACGAAGAACATAGGTTTCGTCCTCAACTTCCATAGCGGGGAACATATTGTTTTTGTAGTGGTCCCAGTGACCTGACGTCTGATAAAGTCCGACTGTGCCTATGCACGGCGTAAGTACGTGCTGATAGCCCGATTTGATTTCCTTATCCCTGATGTAGTCCTCAAGAATTCTCCAGAGCGTGTAGCCCTTTGGCAGGAACATCGGCATACCCTTGCCCACGAGTTCGTCCGTCATAAACAGCTGGAGGTCGTGACCGAGTTTTCTGTGGTCACGGAGTTTAGCCTCCTCAAGTTTCTGAATATACTCGTCAAGCATCTCTTTTTTAGGGAACGCAATACCGTAAATTCTCTGCAGTGCCTTACCCTTTGAGTCGCCTCTCCAGTAAGCGGCGTTGTTGCTGATAAGTTTGAATGCGTTTGCTTTGATGTGACCCGTTTTGTCTACGTGAGGGCCTGCACAGAGTTCTGTGAACTCGCCCTGCCTGTAAAAGCTGATAGCCTCGCCCTTGTCGGCATGTTCTTTGATGAGCTCAATTTTGTACGGCTCGCCCTTTTCTTCCATAAGAGCAATAGCTTCGTCCACAGGGAGTTCAAACTTTTCGAGTTCAAAGTTTTCCTTTATAATCTTCTTCATCTCAGCCTCGATTTTTTCGAGGTCGTCGGGCGAGAAGGTGTTCTCAACGTCAAAGTCGTAGTAAAAACCGTTTTCAATTGCAGGACCGATTGTCAGTTTTGCATCGGGATAAAGGCGTTTAACAGCCTGTGCCATAATGTGCGACGCTGTGTGGTTGTATGCCTTTTTGCCGTCCTCGTCGTCAAAGGTCAGCACCTCGAGTGCGGCGTCGCTGTCAATAACTGTGCGAAGGTCCTTTACTTCACCGTTGATTTTGCAGCAACACGCATTGCGGAAAAGTCCCATAGAAATGTCTTTTGTAATATCGGCTGCTGTTTTTGCCTCGCTGTATTCGAGTACCGAGCCGTCTTTGAGAGTAATATTCATTGTAATCCTCCTTGAAAATAAAAAACACCCCGAAATTTCAGGGTGCATAAAATACACGGTTCCACCTGAATTACACTGCACGCAGTGTCACTCAAACCCTTTAACGCAGGGGTACGGCACACCATTTCCTGTGTGCGGCTCGGGGGTGGTGACAATTTTTTTGCGGGCGTTTTTACACCGACCAAACGCTCTCTTGACCGCAGGGCAAAACTGCCGTGTTCCCGTCATCGCCTTAAATATCATAGTTATAATAACACCGCTTTTTATATTTGTCAAATGTAAATTTATTCTGTTGACAAAATATGATGTAAAATATATACTTTAATTAACAACTCAAAGGAGAGTTCTATATGATTTGGTACGGCAAAGAGGATGCGGACAAGCTTGACAGTCTGCCCGATTTTTCGCATTTAACTAAGCAGGACAGCAAGGTCAAAGCAATTGCTCTTGACATCGCTAAAAAGAGTTCGCTTTTTCGCAAGGCGTCACGTGACGCACTTAATTTAAAGCGTAAACTTGCATACGAAAAACGCACAAAGGATATTAAAACCGACCCCAAGGTTATACTTTTTTCCACCTTTGACGGCAGGTCTTACGGCGACAGTCCCAAGGCGATTTATGAGTATATGCTTACCGACAGCAAGTACGACGATTACACATTCGTGTGGGCGTTCCGCTCGCCAAAGGATTTCAAGTTCTTGCTTGATAATAAAAACACATACATCGTTCAGCCTGCCACACCGCAGTATGATTTGGTGTGTGCAACCGCCAAGTACTGGCTTTATAACTACCGCATTGCCGACTATATTTATCCTAAGGATGACCAGGTTTACGTCCAGCTCTGGCACGGCACTCCGCTTAAAAGACTCGGTTACGACATCGCCATTTCCGACAATGTTATGAACTCACAGACCGAAATCCGTGAGAAGTACAAAATTGACGCAGCAAAGTTTAAATACATACTTGCACCAAGCGAGTTTGCAGGTGAAAAATTTGCGTCTGCGTGGAACTTAAAGGCAATCGGCAAAGAGGATACTGTTCTTGTAGCGGGCTATCCCCGTAACGATTTTCTTAAGAATTATACCGAGGCTGACGTTAAGAGCATCAAAGAGGAACTCGGACTTCCCGAGGGTAAAAAAATCCTGCTTTACGCACCCACGTGGCGTGACAATCAGCACGACAGCGAACTCGGTTATGTGTACGAGCCTGAGGCTGATTTTGATAAACTGCGTGAGGCACTTGAAGACGAATTTATTATTCTGTTCAGAGCCCATTATCTTGTGGCAAACAGTTTTAATTTTGAAAAGTACAAGGGCTTTGTGTGGGACGTTTCGGGCGTGGCGGACATCAACCGCCTGTACATCGCCGCAGATATGCTGATGACCGACTATTCGAGCGTGTTCTTTGACTACGCAAACCTCGGCAGACCGATGGTATTTTATATGTACGACTTCGATGCGTACGCTAATAATATCAGAGGCTTTTATATTGATATTTCGGAACTCCCGGGCAGGATTGTAAAAACCACCGACGACGTGATTGAAGAAATAAAATCCGTTGATTTTGAAGGCTTTGATTTTGAAAAATCATATCCTGCCTTCCGCCCAAAGTTCAATTATCTTGACGACGGAAACGCCTCAAAGCGTGTTGCCGACGCAGTAATAGAAGAATAATCTTTTCGGCTTGCTTCGTGCAGGCCGAATTATTTTTAAAAAAGGCTTTATTTTTAAGTATATATGCGTTACAATGTAACTGAAAATTATACAAAAGGGGAAATGTATATGAAAAAGAAACTGGCTTCAATTGTTCTTGCGGCGGTTATGCTGCTTGCAAGCACGGGCGTGCCGTTTTTTGCTTTTGCAAAAAGCACTACTCCCGTGTGGGATAAGTATTCAAAGTCGGGCACACACAAAGTAAGCACGCTCACGTTCACTCTTGACTCAAACGATTTTACTTACAAGGTGTGGTATCCGTCGGATATTGCCGATATGTCAAAACGCCCGGTTATCCTTTACTGTAACGGTACGGGTTCAAATTACGAAAAGTCGCCCGAAACTGCCGTGTTTCTTAAAAAAGCAGCGTCTTACGGATTTATCTGCCTCACTAATACCGACCAGAACACGGGTACGGGTGTAAGTATGGATGCAGGTATGACTGCTCTTATAGGATTCAACGGCAACAAAAAACATAAATTTTACAACAAAATCAATATCGACAAGGTGGGTCTTGCGGGTCATTCGCAGGGTGCAACCTGCTGTCTTAATCTTGCAAGCAAGGGCAAGTACGAAAACAGCAAGCACTTCAAAACGATTTTTGCCTGCTCGCTTCCGACCCCCGAACTTGAAGCGTCGCCTATTCAGAACTGCCCTTACGATGCGTCGCTTGTGTCGCTCCCTACGCTTATGCTTGCAGGCACGGGCAGTACGGACGCAACGTTTATCGCACCGCTGGAAACAAGCCTTCTGCCTGCGTTTTCAAAGATTAAAAGTGACGTGTATCTCGCCCGTATGAAAGGCGTGGAACACGCTGACAGCATCTATAAAACTCATCCGTATATGATTGCGTGGTTTGAGTACAGACTGAACTCCGACAAAACCGCCGCAAAGGCGTTTATCGGCAAATCTCCCGAACTCAAAACAAACAAGGCGTGGCAGGATTTCAAACGTAAGGTCAAGGTCAATAACACCACGCTCACAAAAGTTACAGCAGTAAGCAAAGGTTTTAACGCTTACTGGAAAAAAGCCGCAGGCGTGACGGGTTATCAGGTTCAGTATTCAACAAGCAAAAAGTTTACTGCAAAAACCACAAAATCCGTTTTTGTCGCAAAGCAGAGTGCAACCGGCAAGGCGGTCAAAAAGCTGAGTGCGGCAAAAGTTTACTGTGTTCGTGTGCGGACTTACCGTACTGTCGGCGGAGTAAAATACTACGGCAAGTGGACGGCAGTCAAAAGCATCAAAACCAAGAAATAGTATCATAATGAGGGCGTCGGTAATCCGACGCCTTTTGTTATACTGTATATACTAAATAAAATATATATTGCAACTGTTAATGTTTAATGCTATAATAGTATGAAAATATTAATTTGGGACAGTGCAATGAAAAAGTTCAGAACAATACTTACGGGTATTTCAAAAAAGAGTCTTTTCCTCAGAAAGTTTATCAGAAAAGCAGTTTACCTTTTCCGCCTCTGGCGTTACAAACTGCGTGGTGCAGGCAGAAAGATTGACGATAAACTGATTGTTTTTTCGTGCTTTACAGGCAAAAAGTATGCCGACTCGCCACGTGCACTTTACGAGTATATGGTAAACAGCGACGAGTACAAAGACTACAAATTTGTATGGACGTTTGTCAATCCGCAAAACTATTCGTTTTTGCTCGAAAACCGCAACACAACAATAGTTAAGCAGGCGTCAAGGGAATGTGAAATCGCCTTTGCCACCGCAAAGTACTGGGTGTGCAATCACAGGGCGGCAGTTCATCGCTACCCGTCAAAAAAACAGGTGTTCATTCAGACCTGGCACGGCACGCCGCTTAAACGGCTCGGACTTGATATTGAACGCTCAAACAACGAAATATACACTCTTGACGAGCAGAACAAAAAGTACATTATCGACGCAAAGAAGTTCACCTACTTTCTTTCGCCGTCAGCCTTCGCAAGCGAAAAATTTGTTTCCGCCTTTGCACTGAAGGAACTCGGTAAAGAGAACATTATTGTTGAAGAGGGCTACCCCCGCAACGACTTTTTGCTGAATTATACTGACGAAGATGTTGCCCGCATAAAGCAACATCTCGGTCTGCCCGAAGGCAAAAAGGTTATCCTTTACGCACCCACGTGGCGTGATAATCAGCATCAGGTCGGCACGGGCTACGTTTACAAAACCGAGGTGGACTTTGACCGCCTGCAAAGGGAACTCGGCGACGGTTACGTAATACTTTTCAGAGCACACTACTTTATATCAAATACATTTAACTTCGACAAGTACAACGGGTTTATTTACAATGTGTCGGCTCTTGACGATATTAACGAGCTGTACATAGTTTCCGATTTGCTTATTACGGATTACTCTTCCGTATTTTTTGATTACGCAATACTAAGACGCCCGATAGTTTACTTTATGTACGACTTCGAGCTGTATAAAAACGAGATGCGAGGCTTCTATATCGACCTCAAAGAGTTACCCGGACCGATTGTTCAGGAGGAAGACGCTCTTATTCAGCAGATTAAAAAGCTGTCGGCTGATTTCAGTTATGACGAGGTTTATCAGAAGTTTAATCAGAAGTTCAACTATCTTGACGACGGAAACGCCTCAAAGCGTGTTGCCGAAAGATTAATCAAATAACCCTGAGGAGAACATAAATGAACACTAAGCGTTTTGTTAAAAAAGGCAAAAAATTCGTAAAGCAGAACTTTGTAAAAAAGCCAAGAAAACTTACCTATGTAAAGTATTTTAAAGAGTGCAAAACCGAACCTAAAACAGTTTTGTATCAGGCGTATTCCAACAAAATACTTGCAGGTAACCCGTTTGCAATATTCAGCTATCTTATTGACAATCCCGACTATTCCGACTTCAAACACATCTGGATTATCAAGGACGAGGCTATTCTTGAATATCCCGACGTTGCAAAATATGCAAATCATGACAGAGTAAGATTTGTAATCGACGGCACTCCCGAGGCTATCAAGGCGCTCTGCACGGCTCAGTACCTTGTTAACAATGCGGCATTCCCGTCATACTACATCAAAAAAGACGACCAGATTTATATCAACACATGGCACGGCACTCCGCTCAAGGGCCTCGGCAAGTTTGACAAGTCGTCAAACCGCCGCCCTATTATGAGTGCTCAGCGTAACTTCCTGTGTGCCGACTATCTTGTAATGCCAAACAAGTACACCACAGATATTCTTATGGAGCATTACGACGTTGAAAATGCGTTCAGAGGCAACATTATTGAAGAGGGTTATCCCCGAATAGACCTTGTTGCAAACACCGACAGGGAGGAGATGCTCCGCCGTCTTGAAGAAAAAGCAGGCACAAGCCTTGAGGGCAAAAAGATTATTCTTTATGCTCCGACCTTCCGCAGCGAGCTCTCGTATGCCAAAAAGCATATTGATAACTCAAACGAGATTTGCGAGTACATCGAACATATTGTTGACAATATGCCCGACAACTACGTAATGTTCTTTAAGGCACACAGTAACCTGATTGCTTACTTTAAAGAAAACAGCAACATCACCGACCTGTTCCTTTTCGACGACTTTGAAACCAACAAGGTGCTGTCAGTTGCAGACGTTCTTATCACCGACTACTCTTCGGTATTCTTCGACTACCTCTGCACAAAAAGACCTATAATCTTCTTCACCTACGACAGAGCAAAGTACGAGGGTGAGCGTGGATTCCTGTTCCCGCTTGACGAATTGCCGGGCAGACTCTGCGACACAGAAAAAGAGGTTGTAGAAAGTCTTGAGCAGATTAACGCAGGCGAGTACAACTACGACGAAAAATACCGCACCTTCCTTGACAAGTTTGCTTACAAGGACGACGGCGGCTCAACAAAACGTGTTGTTGACATTATCTTCGGCGGCAAAAAGACCTCCACGGTTTATAAAATAGAAAGCGAAAAGAAGAGTATTCTTATCCACATCGGCACAAAGATGGGTAAGGGTGCAATTGCAAAGAGCGTAATTGAGTATCTCAGAAATATCGACAGGGACAAATATAACGTGTTTGTTTTCGGTAATTATACCGAAAAGAACCGTATGCTATTTGAGTCGGTTTGCCCGGGTATACGCTATATTACACACGTTCCGCCTACTTCTTACACCGTCCCCGAAGCGTTTGCCAAAAAACTTATCGGCGAAAATTCGGCAGAGTTTTACAAGCGTGAGTACAGAAGAAATCTCGGCTTTTGCGAATTTGACGAAATCGTAAACTTCTGTGCCCATATGCCTGTTTACCGCAGAATGCTCGAAACTCAGACCGCTGCCGAAAAGACGTTCTACCTTGACGAAACGCATTATTCAAAGAGTCTTGTAAACGAACTGTGTAAGGCTAATTACAAGAAGATTGTAATTCTTAACGAGGGCGGAATTACCGACTCGTTCAGCGACGACCGCATTGAAGTGCAGAACGTAAACCCGCAGGAATATAATATTATCAATGATATTATGAACCTTAATATGCCGCTTAAAATCCTGTTTATTGCAGGCTACGACTCAACAAACTATGTGTTTGTAAACCTGCTTAAAGAACTCGAAAAACGTGGGCATATCTACAAACTGCTTATAAGAGACGTAGACGACGATGTTAATAATATAATGTTTGAGGGCAATCCTAACATTGTATCTATTAACAGCTTTAACTACGATTCGCTCGATGAGTACGACTTTGTTGTTTCGTCGCCAATCAAGTTCCGCCGTTTTGTAAGACTGTACAAAGAAATCAGAAAGAGAAATCTGTTTATTTACACTTTCTCAACCTTGTTCTCTTCAATCACAATGCGTGTTGAAGGCGACGCAGTAATTACTATCGGCGAAAATAAATTCAGAGAGTTTAAAACAAACTTCCTCAAATACAATATGGTTGCAGCGGGTAACCCGCAGTACGACTCGCTTGTGGAAAACCGCAAGGGCAAAATCACAAACGACCAAATCAAAAAGATTCTTTTTGTAGAACAGGGTGCTTACCCCTGCGGCGACAAGGGCAAAAAACAGCTTGCAGACCTGCTTATAAATATGGCAGAAATGAATCCGGAAAAAGAGATTCATATCAAGCCACGTTATCTGCTCGACAGTTCCGCAAAGAGTATTCACACTGTATCGGAGCATCTGTACAACTACTTTGACCATGTTCCGAAAAACCTCGTTCTTATAAACGAAAACTTTATCCTCGAGGATATTCTCGGCGACTACGACGCAATGATTACGATGTGGAGTACGGCTTACATCGACGCTATGGCGATGAATATGCCGCTTATGCTCATCGGCGGATTCGACTCCGACGACGTATTCGACATCAGAACAAACCGTGTTAAAGACGCTTACGACGAACTTGCGGGCAGCGGCGTGCTTGTTGACTTCAGAGATTTGATGGACAAGCCGCTTGAGTTCAGATATGTTGACGAAGAGTTCAAGAAAAAGGAATTTGTCAATAATGACGAGCCCTGCTCGCCGCATATTGTTGACCTGTTTGAAACGGTTAACCAAAAACTTATTATACCCAACAAGCGTTATGCAGGCTTCTTTGAAGTCGGTTACGAGGATTATCCGAAACTGCTTGACAATATTACTCTTTATGACGTTGATGACGAAGAGTACGCCGAGTGGCAGAAGAAGTATGCTACGTTCAACGCTCTTATGCAGGAGTATGTGTACATTGACAGGTGTATGGGCAATATGCTTGACCTCACAGAGTGTATGCAGATAATGGAAAACTGCAAGGTCGGCGACAAAACAGACATCGAAAAGCAGCTTACCAAAAAGTATGCCGAGATTGAAGACCGTTTCTTCTCCGACCCTGCCACCGTCGAAAAGACCAAAGAGGATAAAATCCTGCTTGACTTCTACTTCGACTGGCTGTACCGTCACCACAGATATTCAGAGATTAAAAAACATCCTCTGCCGCATCTTGAGGCTAAGGAAGGCTACGAGTACTACACAGCACTTCACTGCTTAAAACTCGGCAGACAGAGCCAGGCAATTGAGCATATCACAACATACCTCGGCTACATCATAAGCAAAAACGGCAAGACCGATTTGCTCAAGGAAAAGCGTATGTACGATTATCTCAAACCATTTGTACTCGGCTCAATCAGATATAATTTCATCAAACACCTTTACGAAAACAAAAAGTACGACGAAATTATGTTGCTCGACTTTTCAATCCTCAAACGTGACCCGCTCACAGTTTACTATCAGATGAAAGTTTATAACGAGCGTGGCGAGTACGAAAAGGCTGCGGAACTTTACAACAAGTTCATAGAAAGTCCCGCAGGCTCAAAAAGTGTTTTCAAAATATTTGTAAAAAATGTATTTACAAATAAAGTAGAAATAGAGTATAATTATTCTGTTGAAAATCTTAATGATAATTAAAAGGAGATAAATGTATGAAAAAACCAAGAGTTATAGCTGAAATCGGCTGCAATCATAAGGGCGATATGGAAATTGCCAAAAAGCTTATTGATGTTGCAAAGAATTACTGCAACGCCGACGTAGTTAAATTCCAGAAGCGTGACATTCAGACATGGGTTGACAGATATCCCGAGCTTTACAATGCTCCTCATCCAAACCCGATTAATGCTTACGGTCACACTTACAGAGAGCACAGAGAGGCTCTTGAGTTCACAAAAGAGCAGAACAGAGAACTCAAGGAATACTGCGAAAGCATCGGTATTGTATGGAGCACATCTGTATGGGATATGGTTTCTGCACAGCAGATTGCAGACCTCAAGCCAGAGCTTATCAAAATTCCTTCTGCCTGCAACACCAACCTCGAAATGCTCGAGTGGCTTTGCGACAACTACGACGGCGAAATCCATATTTCAACAGGTATGACCACGGGCAAAGAGACCGACGATATTGTTGAACTCTTTGAAAGAAAAGGCAGAAACAAGGACCTCGTTCTTTACAACTGCACATCGGGCTACCCCGTACCGTTCAAAGACGTATGTCTTCTTGAAATCCGCAACCTTCAGGAAAAGTACGGCGACAGAGTTAAGGAAATTGGTTTCTCAGGTCACCACCTCGGTATTGCAGTAGACGTTGCTGCTTACACTCTCGGTGCAACAACTGTTGAAAGACACTACACTCTCGACAGAACCTGGAAGGGTACCGACCACGCTGCTTCACTCGAACCCGAAGGACTCCGCAAACTCGTTCGTGACCTCAACGCTGTTCACGAAGCTCTCAACTACAAAGCAGTAGAGGTTCTTGACATCGAGGAAGTTCAGAGAAAGAAGTTAAAGTGGTAATAAGGAGAACTCCTATGGCAAACAAAAATGTCGCTTTTATCCCCGTAAGGGGCGGAAGCAAGTCCATTCCGTTTAAGAACATTAAGCCAATCGCAGGCAAGCCTCTTGTTCTCTGGACAATCGAGGCTGCCGCAAAGTGCAAGTCAATCGACAAGGTTTATGTTTCAACCGACTCCGACAGGATTAAGGAAGTTGCTGCAACTTATTCGGGCGAGGGCAAAGAAAAAGTTGAGGTTATCTCACGCAGTGCCGAAACTGCAAACGACACTGCCTCAACCGAGTCTGCAATGCTCGAATTTGCAAACAATTACGATTTTGAAAACATCGTGCTTGTACAGGCTACCAGCCCGCTCCTCACTGCCGAGGACATTCAGAAGGGCTTTGATAAGTACGACGATTTTGACAGTATTATTTCGCTTGTTGAACAAAAGCGTTTTATCTGGGAAGAGGACGAAAACGGCGGCGTAAAATCCGCAAATTACGACCACTTCCACCGTCCGAGACGGCAGGAGTTTGACGGTTATCTTGTTGAAAACGGTGCGTTTTACATAACTTCAAAAGAACGTCTGCTCGAAACAGGCAACAGACTTTCGGGCAAAATCGGTGCCGTTGTTATGCCCGAGGAGACTTATTTTGAAATTGACGAGCCGTCAGACTGGATTATTATTGAAAATTTACTTAATGCAAAGCAGGATTAATTATGCCAAAAATTAAGTTGTTTATTACCGACTGCGACGGTTGTATGACCGACGGCGGTATGTATTATGACAATCTCGGCAACGAGTGGAAAAAGTTTAACGCCCGTGACGGTATGGGATTCGAGATGCTCAGAAACAGCGGCGTTCTCACAGGTATAATCAGCAGCGAAAACACACCGCTGCTCGAACGCAGGGCAACAAAGCTTAAAATCGACGAGTTCCACCAGGGTGCAAAAAATAAACCCGAAGTGCTTGCGGAAATTTTACAGCGTACGGGTATTGATTACAGCGAGGTTGCTTACCTCGGCGACGATATCAACGACCTTAAAATGATGGATTTGGTAGGTCTTACCTTCTGCCCAAACGACGCTATGAAGCAGATTCAGCCAAAGGTTGACGTTGTGCTTAACAAAAAAGGCGGCGAGGGTGCAGTACGTGAGGCAGCTGAATATGTTATCGAATTAAACGAAAAGGCTGACGCATAAGCGTCAGTCTTTTGACTTGTGAAGTTGAGTAATTAAACTCATTATACATTGTTCCGTTTCATAACATCTTTTGCGATGTAGATGGGACGGTTTTTTACTTGCTGATAAATTTTGGCAATATACTCGCCGATTATGCCGAGTATCACAAGCGTTATACCCGCAAAGAATGTTATCAGTATTACAAGCTGAGTAAAGCCGTCAACGTTGATGTGTGACGTGATTTTTCTGATTATAGTTATAATAAGATATATTACCGAAAAAGCTGTTGCTGCCGAGCCGAGATAAATTGCGAGTTTGAGCGGTGCGGTTGAAAATGCGATTATGCCCGATATTGCATATCGCAAAAGCTTTACAAAACTCCACTTCGTTTCGCCGCTGTTTCGCTCGTCAGCTCTGTATTCCATATAGTGAACGTTAAAACCTACCCAACTGAATATACCCTTTGAAAAACGGTGATACTCGCCGAGGGACAGTATTGCGTCACGCACCTTTGTGTTGAACAGTCTGAAATCGCTTGCACCGTTTTTAAACTCCGTTTCGGTCAGCGTGTTCATCACCTTGTAAAATGCCGATTTCATACCGCTCATCATTTTGCCTTCGCTTCGCACGTTCTGGTAAGCACATACACAGTCGAAGTCACGGTTTGAAATAATAAATCTGTACATTTCGAGTGCGGTTGCGGGGCTCTGCTGCAGGTCGGCGTCGATTATGCAGATGTGCTTGCCGCTTGCGTTTTGCAGTCCTGCATAAATAGCACTCTCTTTGCCGAAATTACGTGAAAAATCAATCACGCTGATGTTTCTTTCGGTGTGAGTGTTATAAAGTTCTTTCAGCCTTTCGCCCGTTCTGTCGGTGCTGCCGTCGTTTACAAAAATGTATTCGTAGCGTATGCCCGACGGTGCAAAAACTTTTTCGCTCTCTTCAAAAAATTTTACAACGTTGCCCTGCTCGTTGTAGCAGGGGATAACAAGTGATAAATCCATTTTTTATCAATCCTTTTAAAATGTAATACCAATATAACATATATTTGTTAAAAATTCAATCAATAATACTATTGACAAATGGAAAATAAAGGATATAATATAATTAGCACTCGAAAGGCAAGAGTGCTAATTTGTTGAATATTTTTAAATGAAGGTGATCATTTTGAGAAAAAAACAGTTTAAAGCAGAATCAAAAAAACTCCTTGATATGATGATAAATTCGATTTACACCCACAAGGAAATCTTTTTAAGAGAGCTTATTTCTAACGCAAGCGACGCAACGGACAAACTCTATTTTAAGTCGCTTACGGATACCAGTATCGCTACCGATAAACTTGCAATCCGCATTGACCTCGACAAAGACGCACGCACGGTTACAATTTCGGACAGCGGTATCGGTATGACTCCCGAAGAACTCGAAAAGAACCTCGGCACAATCGCAAAGTCCGACTCCCTCAATTTCAAAAACGAAAACGAGGGCGACGAGAATATGGAAAACATCGAGGTTATCGGTCAGTTCGGCGTAGGCTTTTATTCGTCGTTTATGGTTGCCGATAAGGTCGAAGTTGTTTCAAAGGCTCTCGGTTGTGACGAGGCTGCAAAATGGGTGAGCGAAGGTGCGGACGGCTACACAATTGAACCCTGCGAAAAAGATTCAGTCGGCACGGTAATTACCCTGCACATCAAAGACGACACCGAAAACGACAACTATTCGCAGTACCTCGAGCAGTACAAAATTCAGGAACTCGTTAAAAAGTACAGTGACTACATCCGCTACCCGATTGTTATGGAAATGACTTCGCAGGTACCCGACCCCGAAAAAGAGGGTGAATACATCACCGAAGTTAACGACGAGGTGCTTAACTCACAGGTACCGCTCTGGCGTAAGAGCAAGAGCGAAATCAAGGACGAGGACTACAACGAATTCTATAAGCAGAAATTCTATGATTATACCGACCCCGCACTCGTAATTCACTCAAAGACCGAAGGTCAGGCAACTTTTGACGCACTTATGTTTGTGCCGCAGAACGCACCTTTCGACTTTTACTCAAAGGAGTACGAAAAAGGACTTCAGCTTTACTCAAACGGCGTGCTGATTATGGATAAGTGCGGCGACCTGCTGCCCGATTATTTCAGCTTTGTAAAGGGACTTGTTGACAGTGCCGACCTTTCGCTTAACATCTCACGTGAGATTCTGCAGCACGACCACCAGCTTAAAATAATTGCAAAGGCAATCGACAAAAAAATTAAGTCAGAACTCACAAAACTTCTTCGTAAAGAGCGTGAAAAGTACGAAAAAATCTGGGAAACTTTTGGCGTTCAGATAAAGTGGGGAGTTTATGCCGACTACGGTATGAACAAGGACGGACTCAAAGATTTGCTTCTGTTCAAATCCTCAAACGGCGGCTGGGCAACTCTTAAAGAATACCGTGACCGCATGGCTGACTCGCAGGATAACATCTACTATGCCTGCGGTGAAACTGCAGAAAAGATTGCACTTCTTCCGCAGTGCGAGGCTGTTAAGGAAAAGGGCTACGAAGTACTTTACTTCACCGACGACGTTGACGAATTTGCAATTCAGATGCTTATGGAATACGACGGCAAGCACTTTGCAAATATCCTCAAAGATGACTTTGACCTCTCCACAGACGCCGAAAAAGAGGCAATGCAAAAACAGAACGAGAATTCAAAAGAGTGGCTCGGTAAAATGAAAGACCTCCTCGGCGACGAGGTAACGGCAGTTAAACTCACAAACAAACTCGGTTCGCACGCTGTGTCGCTTGCCGCAGAGGGTTACGTGAGTCTTGAAATGGCTAAGGTTCTTTCACAGATGCCGGGAGCAAACGACCAGATGAAAGCACAGCTTGTACTCGAAATCAGCTCGTCGCACCCGATTGCCGAAAAACTCGCAAATGCCGACGAGGCAACGCTTGAAAAATACACAAAAATCCTTTACAATCAGGCACGCCTGATAGCAGGACTTTCGGTTGAAAATCCGACCGAACTTGCCGACAGCATCGCCGATTTAATGGTATAACCGCAACTGAAAAAAGACTTGTTCACACCTGTGAACAAGTCTTTTTATTATTGTTGTTTGTTAAGCATCATCAGCGTTTGGACGTAACCTGTTGAGGCAAACATCTTCTGGTACGTAACAACAAAGCCTTTTTCTTTCATCCTGTCAATCAGGCGGCGACTGAGTGTGTCGTACATAAGATTGAAGTCGTACTTGTACGACAGTGCGATTGCCTCGTCAATGAGCTTAAACAGTTCTTCGTCGTGTTCTTTGGCGGCAAACACCGTCATAACCTTCAGCCTTTTGTTGCGGGGTGCAATAAGGTGGATTAAATACGCAAGGTTGCCACGGTAATAAAAGATTGCGGGTGCGGATTTAAACTTCTTCATTCGTTTTGCACCCTTGCCGCTGAATTTGTGCGATGAGCGGCGGGGACTCGCAACAACAAGCAAAACATCAAAGTTCTCGTCAGTCAGCAGAAAGTCGCCTCTTTGAAGCCAGCGTGGAATATTGTAACGCAGGTAGGCGTTAATAAACTCTTCTCGCTCGCTGCTGTCGGGACACAAGAACTTAAAAAACTTGCGTTGAGTCATTTTTGGTGCAAGAATATCACTGAGCTTTTTTATGTCTTTTTCACTCAGATTTTTAAGACGCATTGTTGTTTTCTCCTGTGGTGGTTTGCTGTTTTTCGAGTTTTTTTATAAGAAGTCTGAGCATAATAATGCTCATAATAATACATACGTAATCAGCAGCGGGCTGAGCCCAGATAATGCCTTCGAGTCCGATTATGTTATCCATTATAAACAAAAGCGGCAAGTAAATAAGCCCCTGCCTGCCCACTGCGAGCATAAGCGACTGAAAGCCCTTGCCCATTCCCTGAAACGAAAAGTTAATAATAAACATAATTCCAAGGAACACGCCCGAACTCATAAGAGCCGTCAACATCTTGACGCCGTAATCAATTACTTCGCCGTTATCAATAAACATACCGATAACCTGCCTGCGGAAGAAAATATAGAACGCCGTCATTACAGCACCTATGATTATGTTGCACATCATACTGAAACGTATGCTGTTTTTCATTCGTGTATAGTTTTTTGCACCGTAGCAATAGCCTACAAGCGGCTGAATACCCTGTGCAAGTCCGAGCTGCAGCATTACAACAAGCATATTAGCCTTCATTGCAACGCCCATAGCGGCAACGGCTGTGTCGCCGTAGTGCGATAAAAACATATTTATTACAATATTGGAAACGCTCATCAGCAGGTTGTTGAGTGCAGCGGGCATACCGACATTTATAACGCCCCTTGCAATTCCGCCTCCTGCGGAAAAACGTTTTGGCGTGATTGATAAAATTGATTTTCCTTTAAGAAAGTATATAAGAAAGAACAAAACGCTTACAACGTTACCAAGTACTGTTGCTATTGCAGCACCCGCAACACCCATATTAAGTCCGAACGGGAGCTTAAAAAAGAATAATTTGTCGCCTGTGCCGAGAATAAATATCGGGTCAAGCACAATGTTTGTAAGCTGACCTATAATCATGCCCGTAACCGACGCTTTTGCAGCTCCTTCGCCACGGATTAAGTTGCCTACCGTTATTGCAGTTACAACAAAAGGAGCACCGAGCGATACCCACATAAGATAGTCGCTTGCAAAATCAATGCTTGCGTCTGACGCACCTATCATATACAGCAGCGGGCGTTTAAGTACAAGAAAAACCGTGCCGAGTAAAACGCCTGCGGCAATTCCGCCGTAAATACAGAAGGCGGAAATCGTTTTTATTCTGTCACGTTTGCCCTCGCCGAGTGAACGGCTGACAAACGCACATCCTCCAACGCCGAAAAGGTTGCCCACTGCGATAAACAGCAAAAACAGCGGCATAGAAAGCGAAACGGCAGAAACCTGATTTGCGTTGCCTGTCTGGCCGACAAAAAATGTGTCGGCAAGGTTGTAAACTATATTTATCAGCATACCGAGCATACTCGGCAGGGCAAGTGCCGCCACCGCTTTTGGCACGGTATACTCGCTGAAAACAAGTGTGTTGTCTTTTTGTGCCATTATTTACCGTCTGCCTGCTCTGACAATATTTTTGTCAAAGCGACAAAGTCCTCCATTGTCATTTTTTCTGCCCTTACCGATTCGGACAAACCGATTTTTTTAAGAGCATTTGTTACGTCTCCTTTAGAATACGGCATAGCGGACGAAAGCGAGTTCACAAGCGTTTTTCTCCTCTGCGAAAATGCCGCACGCACTAAAGCGAAAAATGCTTTTTTATCTTCAATTTCAAATTCATCGCTGCTGCTGAGTGTTATTTTTATAACTGCACTGTCAACCTTTGGCGAGGGCATAAAACTCTCCCTGCCTACTTCAAACAGCACTTCTGAAACGCCGTAGTACCTCACTGCCGCCGTTACCGCACCTGCCTTGCGGGTACCCATTTCTGCACACAGCCGCTCTGCAGCCTCCTTTTGCACCATAACAACAATTTCGTCAATTGCAAATTCACTTTCAAGCAGCGTCATTATTATGGGTGAAGTTATGTAATACGGCAGGTTTGCACACACCTTGACGCTTGTCATTCCGTCAAAATGAGTATTAATTATCTCGCTGAGGTCGAGTTCCATAACGTCGCCGCACACGAGTTCAAAGTTATCGCACTCCGAAAGAGTATCCTCTAAAACAGGATATAGCCTTTTATCAAGCTCAACGGCAACAACTTTTCCTGCGACTTTGCAAAGCTCTTTTGTGAGTACGCCTATGCCGGGACCGATTTCAAGCACGCCCGTGTGTTCGTCGGCACCAAGCTCCTGTGCCATGGCAGGGCATACGTCGGGGTTGATAAGAAAGTTCTGCCCCATTGCTTTTGAAAAAGTAAAGCCGTACTTTTTAAGTATTTTATTTACTTCATTGTAGTCGCATAAGTTGTAAGACATAAAAGCGTTATCCGTTCAAACAGTTAATTGTAAAATTGCAAATAACAATTTTAGCATAAAATTAATAATATAGCAACTATTTTTTACATATTAAAAGTATTGAATAAATAATATCTTTGTGCTAAAATATTGTCTTAACAAATAATCTCTGAAACAGAGGACAAAAAATATGCTAAAAAAACTTTCAAAATATCTGTCGGGAATGTGGTGGTTATGTGCACTTAGTGCCGCAGGTATGATTATTGAGGCTATATGTGAAATGTCGCTGCCGTCAATTGCAAACAGCGTATACAGTCGGGTTTCCGAGGCGTCCAAAACAGGCGAGGACGTGTCAAAGTATGTTGTGCTTGTAGGACTCGCAATGTTCGGTATGGCGGTTTTGGGACTTGTCGGAGGACTCGTTACAATGAAGGCGTCGTCAACAGTAAGCCAAAGATTTTCGTACCGCCTTCGTCAGCATATGTACGAAAAAATCAGTGCTTTTTCCTTCAAAAACATTGATTCTTTTTCAACGTCGTCGCTTACAACCCGAATGACAAACGACGTCACAATGCTGCAAAACACACTTATGATGGTGCTGAGAATTCTTGTAAGAGCTCCCGCACTGCTTATAGTTTCGGCGTTTTTTGCGTTTTCGATCAACGCAAAAGTTTCGCTTATTATCGTAGTTATGCTGCCGATTATTATCGCCATAGTTGCTGTTGTGCTTAAATACGGTTTTCCTATGTTTCAGAAAATGCAGAAAAAAATCGACAACGTAAACCGTGTTGTTCAGGAAAACCTTATCGGCATAAGAGTGGTAAAAGCATTTGTTCGTGAGGACAGGGAGAAAGAAAAGTTCCACTCCGCATCTGACGAACTCGCAAAGCAGGGTGCAAAAGCGGCAGGACTTGTTGTAACGGTAATGCCGATTATGATGCTGCTTATGAACGTAGTAATCGTGTTCCTTTACTACCGTGGTGCAATCGGCGCCGCAAGGGGCGAAATGGAAGTTGGACAGATTTCTGTTCTTGCCTCTTACATAATTCAGGTGCTTATGAACATTATGATGGTGTCTATTCTGATGCTTCAGATTACCCGTGCAAAGGCGTGCGGCGACCGTGTTGTAGAAGTTCTCGACACCGAAATTGATATAGTCAACCCCGAAAATCCGTACGTACCCGTTAACCCCAAAGGCGAAATTGAGTTCAAAAATGTAAACTTCGGCTACCACGAGGGCGACAACGTGCTTGAAGGTATTTCGTTCAGGGCGGACGCAGGAAGCGTTATAGGTATTATCGGTTCAACGGGCTGCGGTAAGTCAAGTCTTGTTAATCTTATCCCCCGACTTTACGACGTCACGGGCGGCAGCGTCCTTGTTGACGGCGTTGACGTAAGGGATTACGACCTTGCCGCACTTCGCAGTAATATCGGCGTTGTGCTGCAGAAAAACGTGCTGTTTTCGGGCACAATCAAAGAGAATATCCGCTGGGGTAAGGAGGACGCAACCGACGAAGAAATCGTTGCAGCGTGCAAGGCTGCTCAGGCACACAGCTTTATTCTTGAACAGCCCGACGGTTACGACACCGACCTGTCGCAGGGCGGACTCAATCTTTCCGGCGGACAAAAGCAAAGGCTCTGCATTGCCCGTGCTATGATTAAAAAACCGAAAATTCTTATTCTCGACGACTCAACCTCTGCGGTTGACACTGCCACCGAGGCGAAAATCCGCAAGAGTTTTTACTCCGACCTCAGGGATACCACAATTATTATTATCGCACAGCGTATATCCTCGGTGCAGGAGGCGGACAAAATTATTGTTCTTGACGACGGCAAAATTGAGTCCGTCGGCAATCACGATGAACTTATGCAAAACAGCGTGATTTACAAAGAAATATTTGAAACTCAGCAGAAGGGGGTGCTTGAATAATGCCACCGATGGGCGGAAGAAATCCGGGCATTGTAAAGCCCAAAAACACCAAAAAAACCCTTCTCAACATTGTTGAATATATAGGCAAAAGCAAGTACCTTTTGCTGTTTGTACTGCTTATGCTTGTGCTCGGCACTCTGTGTCAGATGGGTGCGTCATACTGGCTTAAACCCATTCTTAACGATATTGCCGACTCAATAAAAGCAAATAATTTTGCTACCGAAGGCAAGAAACTGCTTATCAAAAACCTTGCAATTGTATCTGCGTTTTATGTAGGTGCGTCGCTGTTCAGCTTTGCCCAGGCAAAAATTATGGTGCGTATTGCGTACAAAACAACTAATATTATCCGTAAGGACTTGTTCGACCATCTTCAGACTTTGCCGCTCAGATTTTTTGACGCACAGACGCACGGCGAGGTTATGAGCCGCTTTACAAACGACGTTGACAACATTCAGATGATGCTTGAACAGACTGTTGTTCAGCTCGTTTCGTCCGTGTTCACCTTTGTAAGTATCATCGTTATGATGATTTATCTTAAATGGCAGCTGTTTCTTGTAGCACTTGTGTTCCTTGTGATAATGGTGCTTAACTCCGCATTTATTGCAAAGAAAACCAAAAAATACTACAAAAAGCAGCAGGCTGCCCTCGGCGAAATGAACGGCAACATAGAGGAAACTATGGAGGGTATGAAGGTTGTTAAGGTGTTCAATCACGAAGAGGCGGCTAAAGACGCCTTCGACGCACTTAACAACAATTACAGAACGGTTGGCACAAAGGCGAATTTCTACTCGGGCATTATGGGTCCCTGCTCAACGGGTATAAATAACGCCTCTTACGCAACCGTAACGCTTATGGGCGGAATACTTGTACTTAACAACTCGCTTGATATAGGAACGTTCTTCACCTTCCTGAACTACTCAAAGCAGTTTACCCAGCCTATTAACCAGATTATGAACCAGATGAACAACATCTTTTCGGCTCTCGCAGGTGCCGAGCGTGTGTTCGAAATTATGAACACCGCACCCGAGGTTGACGAGGGTACCGTAACACTCGAAGAGGTCAAAACTGCCGAAGGCAAAAAGTGGTTCTGGGTTGACGGCGAAAACCGTATCCCCGTTGAAGGCAAGGTTGTTTTTGACGACGTTACTTTCTCCTACGTTGAGGGCAAAGTCGTTCTGCACGACATTAACCTTTACGCAAAGCCTGCACAGAAGATTGCGTTTGTAGGCTCAACGGGTGCGGGCAAAACAACAATTACAAATCTGATAAACCGCTTTTACGATATTCAGCAGGGTGCAATCACCTACGACGGTATTGACATCAAGCGGATTAAAAAGAGCGACCTTCGCCGCTCGCTTGCAATAGTGCTTCAGGACACACATCTGTTCACAGACACAATTATGGACAACATCCGCTACGGCAGGCTTGATGCCACCGATGAGGAGTGTATTGCAGCCTCAAAACTTGCGTCAGCACACTCGTTCATCAAGCATCTACCCGACGGCTACAACACCGAAATCACGGGCGACGGCTCAAATCTTTCACAGGGTCAGCGTCAGCTCCTCGCAATCGCAAGAGCCGCAGTTGCCGACCCGCCTGTTATGATTCTTGACGAGGCAACTTCGTCCGTCGATACACGAACAGAGGCTCATATCGAACACGGTATGGACCGCCTTATGATTGGCAGAACGGTGTTTGTAATCGCACACCGTCTGTCCACCGTACGTAATTCAAACGCCATTATGGTTCTTGAACACGGCGAGATTATTGAACGTGGCGACCACTTTGCACTTCTTGAGCAAAAAGGCAGGTATTACGAACTCTGTACGGGCAAGGCACAGCTGTCTTAACTGTATATAGTGACAGTTGCGTTGTTGTAACACATTATTTTGGTAAGATTTTCAATACAAAAAAATTATAACAAAACTCTTTACAAATAAATATTATCGTGCTATAATTTATTTGATTATATTGGAAAAATATCTACACATACATTTAGGGGTGTTAAAAATGAAAAAGATTTTATCAGTTATTCTTTCAGTGGTTATGCTGATTTGTGCTTCATCTGTTGCAACAGTTGCTTTTGCTGAAAACGTTAACAGTATCGAAAGCACAACAAAGGCAAACAAAATTACAGTAGAAGTTAACGGTAACGAAACCACAGACGTTATCTACGAAAAAGACCCTGAGGACCCAACAAAGATTACTTTCACCTACACAGGCGACGGCGAACTTGAGGGCTGGGAATTCCCGGGTATGACCGAGGGTGAAGATTTCATCATCATTTCCGAAGAGGGCGACTCAATCACAATTCAGCTTATCAACGGTTATGAAGGCGAGGTAATCGCAAACGCTATCGTTAAAGAATCAACCACTAAGAAAAAGAAGCATAACGATGACCGCAAGTCACCTAAGACGGGTGCTGTAACAGCAGGTGCAGTTGCAGTGGCAGGTGCAGGTGTTGCAGTTCTCGCAGCTCTTAAAAAGAGAGACGAAGAGTAATTTTACACATTAAAAAAAGCCCGTAAACAACGGGCTTTTTTGTTTCAGCAGGAAGATGAATTTGTATGAGTGATAACATAAAAAACGAAGAGCAGGACGAAAAGAAAAGAAAAAAAGGGCTAATCTTTTTAATCCTTTCAATAGTAGTTTTTGTTATTGTTGCCTCGGTGTATGCAGGCTATCAGCTTTTTATACATTATGACGTTCAGCAAAAAGAAGACGTTGCCTCCAGCATCGCAGCAACAACTGTAGCGGTTGACGAAGAACTTGCCGAAAACCCGATTGACTTCAAATCGCTCAAGCACCGCAACAACGATATTTATGCGTGGCTTAAGGTGCCGGGCACCAAAGTGGATTACGCTGTTGCACAGCACAGCGAGGATGATTATTTTTATCTTAAACACGACGTTTACAGCAAGCAGTGGAGTTCAAGCGGTGCAGTCTATGCCGAAATGGGCAACACCAACACGTTTGAGGACAGAGTGACCGTGCTTTACGGTCACAACGGCTACGGCGATTCTATGTTTACAACGCTGCATTATTTTGAAGATTCCGATTTCTTCAAAAAGCACGGCAAGTTCTACATCTATATGCCTAACAGAAAACTTACATACCGAATTGTTTCGGCGTTTAAGTTTGACGACAGACATATTCTCAACTGCTTTGACTTTAACAACACCAAGGTGTTTGAAGACTTCCTCAAAATGATTCAGTCGCCGGACACAAATAACAAAAACGTTTCAACCGCTCTTACAAGGGAGCTTAACAAAGACGATAAAATTGTGGTGCTTTCCACTTGTTTTACCAATCAGAAAAGCAACAGATACTTAGTTTGCGGAGTGTTAATAAAAGATGAACAAACAAATTGACCCAAACCTTTCAGGTGCGGATAACGACGAAATTTTAGCCTCGCTCGGCGGTGCTAAACCGACGGCGGAAAAAAGCAGTGCAAGTCCCGAAGACTCGCTGCCGACCGACGAAAGCAATGCGGCAAGCGAGCCCGAGGACGAATATCTCGGACTGAAGCAGGATGTTAAGAGCTATCACGAGGCTGTTGAAGAGGCAAGGCGTGAAAAGGCGGAGCAAAACTCGCACCGTCATCACCACCACTCCTCCTCGCACGGTTCTGACTCACACAGGCATTCACGCTCGCATAAAAGTTCACATTCTCACAGTTCTTCGTCATCTCACGGCAGCTCACATTCGCACAGCTCTTCTTCAAAAGGAAAAAAGAAAAAAAGAAAACTGCCTTTAGCACTTAAAATAGCAATAATAATTCTTCTTATATTACTTCTTGCGTTCGGCACGGTTTTCGGCACGTTCCTTTACCTCAGGTATCAGGGCAAAAAAGACATTATGCCCGTAATTACCGAGGACACGAAGTATGAGGAAATCGTTGAGTACAAAGGTCACAAGTACAAGTATAATGAAAATGTTGTGGCACTTGCGTTTATCGGCGTTGACCAGCGACAGCTCGAAACTTCCGACAACACGGATTTCGTCGGTGCAGCCGACGCAGACCTTGTAATCGCAATTGATACCGAAACGGGTACGACCAAGGTTATCGCAATTCCCCGTGACACAATGGTTGACATAGATATGTACAGTGCCGATACGGGACTTCTGCTCGGCTCAGACCACGTTCAGCTCTGTCTTGCATATGCTTACGGCGACGGTGCCGAACTCAGCTGTCAGAACACTGTTGACGCAATGAGCAGAATTCTGAACAACGTTCCTATTCAGAAATATTTTACGCTCGACCTCGACGGTATCGCACCGCTTAACGACGCAATCGGCGGCGTAGAAATAGGCAGTTCGCTTTACGCATTGCCCGACTACGGCATCAGCATAGGCGACAAAGTTACGCTAAAGGGCGATATGGCAGAGCGTTACGTACGAACCCGTGACAACACGGTTGAAGCATCGCTCAACCGTACCGAACGCCAGGTGCAGTACGTCAAGGCGTATTCGCAGCAGGTACTCCCTGCAGTAGTCCGTGATTTCTCAACTGTTTCAAAGCTTTACAACACGGCTAAAAGTTATTCAAGAACAAATCTTACACTTTCAAACGCAACGTACATTTCGTCACTTCTTCTGCAGAAGAACGTGCGTGATTTCACAGGCGTTACGCTGAAGGGAACAATGACTGCGTCACCCGACCCGAACCCCGACTTCGTGGACGTTGTCCACGCCGAGTTCGAGCCTGACCCCGACTTCCTCCAGCAAACAGTTCTCGACGCATTTTATACTCAGATTGAATAAAAAATACGGCATTCCTTTCAGGAACGCCGTATTTTTTTATAATTCTTTAATTTCAATTACCGAGTGCAGAATGTTCATAGCACAACGCTGAATTTCGCCAACGGTAATGCCGTAAGGCTTACCGAGTGATGAAAGCAGCGTGCCGTCTGGCTTGCGGTCTGTGTGATACGGACCGCCCGGCATAAACAAATCAACCTGTGCTCTCACACGGTATGCGTGGTCTTTGAGTGCGGGGAACTCGGGACTCTTTTCGCTCTGCATCCACCAGTCGGTCATAACGTTACCCTTGTAGTCCCACTCGCCTCGCAGAATGGTTGTGCATAAGTCATAATTGTAATGACCGTACACACCGTTGATTCTGTTATACGAGGTCATAATGTTCTTTGGCGAGGATTCCTTTATGCAGATTTCAAAGCCTTTAAGGTAAATCTCACGCAGAGCACGTTCTGAAAGTCGGCTGTCGTTCTTGTTGCGGCGAGCCTCCTGATTGTTGCAGGCAAAATGCTTGGGGCAGGCTGAAAGTCCTGTACTCTGAATGCCTCTTACCGCAGCGGCACCCATTTTACCGCTTATGTACGGGTCCTCGCTGTAGTACTCAAAGTTTCTGCCGCATAGCGGATTGCGGTGAATATTCATACCGGGTGCAAGAAGAACGTCGCTGCCACGGTCTTTCATTTCTTTTGCGAGTTCGCCGTATAACTTTTCAACAAGTTCGGTGTCAAAACTGCAGGCAAGCAGCGTGCCGATAGGGATGAGCGAGCAGTGTGCCGCAAGACGGATACCCGAAGGACCGTCAGTTGTGATTACTGCAGGAATTCCCTTGTCACGCAGCGATTCGAGCACTCCGCCGTACGCACCTGCGTTGCCCTTCGCACCGAGCGGGCTGTCCATTTTGTAGTCGCCCCTCGTGATTGCCTCAAGTTCTTCAAGACTGAGCTGCGACACAAACTCTTCCATAGTAACCTTGCCGCTCTTAACGTCGCTGAGCTTGTAGCCGAGGTCACCTTTGATTTCTATATCTTCGGGCAGCATATTGTTTATACGTGAACCCAAATCGTATTTTTGCTTGGCAACCGCCTTTTTGCGAAGAACGGTTTTGCCGTCGATGATTTCGGCGTGCAGCACGTCAAAATTAACCTGTGGTGCGGCAGCCTGCTTGTGCTGTGCGTAAACTTCGGTTTCCTCCTGATAATAGGAGAACACCTTTTCGGCTTCACGCACATTTTTGCCAAGGTAGAACGAGTATTCGCCCTCTTCGGCAACGTATGCCCCTGCGTGATTTGTTGAGCCGCAGTCGTCAAAAGACGTAAGCTGATAAGCATCAACCCACAGTTTAACTTCCTCGCTCTCGTTCGGAGCGAGTTCTTTTGTTTTGGCAAATGCCACAAGCTCCCTTGCGGGATTACCGAGCTTGCCGCAGGGCTTTTCAGCGTAAAGCTGCACAACCTCTTTGCCGCTGACTTTACCCGTGTTTTTAACGGTTGCGGTGATTTCAAAACCGTCGTCAAATGCATCGGTGTCGCCGTACTCAATTGAAAAGTCGGTGTAGCTCAGACCGAAGCCGAACGGGTAAAGCACATTGTTTTTGTCAAAACTTTCAAAATAGCGGTAGCCTACAAAAATATCTTCTTCGTAGTTGTTGAAATTTCTGCCGCCGAAGTTGTCGCTCGACGGGTAGTCAAAATAACTCTTTGCTATTGTGTCGGTGAGTCTGCCGCTCGGGTTAACGTTACCGCAAAGAATATCTGCTACAGCGTTGCCGCTTTCCATACCGCCCTGGAATACGTAAACAACGGCACCGATTTTATCGCCGTACTTCTTAACCCACGACATATCCATAATTCCGCCCGTGTTCAGCAAAACTACAACCTTTTCAAAGTTCTGAGTAACAAGGTCAAGCAGTTCAACTTCGCTGCTGCTGAGAAGATAGCAGCCGTTTTCGTAAGCGGAGTCTCTGTCCTCTCCTGCAGCCCTGCCTATTGTAACAACGGCAGTGTCGCTGTCGCCCTTATTACTCTGCAGAGTGATTACGTCAAGAGGCATTTCCTTCTGACAGTACGGCCACGTGCCCCATACTCCGTGGTTAGGGGGATTTTTTTCACGCCAGTCTGCGTAAACTTTTGCAAGTTTTTCGTTGAGTTCAAGTTTTTCGCAGCCCCTTATACCGTCAACAAGGTTAACTTTGTCCGGGCAGTTTACATCGCCGCCCGAGCCGTATCCAACATAAAACCAGTCAATCTGTGTGCGTGAAAAAAGCGAAACAACAGTGCCTTCTTTAAGCGGAAGCGTGCCGTCGTTTTTAATAAGTACGGCGCCTTCAGCGGCGGACTGTCTGCAAAGTTTTTTCATCTCTTTACTGATTTCGCCTGCCTCGCCTTCGGCTCCTGCACCTGTAATCTGCGAAAGCGACGAAACGCTCGCAACCTTTTCGGTTACCCTGCTTTTTATAATGTCAATAAGTCCCATAAAATCACCTGCATTTTATCAAGATAGAAATATTATATCATATATATTTAGCCGTTACAAGTGAGAGTTTGAGCTTGCTACACAATAAGACACTTTTTGCGTCCTGTTGCATATATAATTCTCTTATCAAACATAAGAGGACGTAAAAATGGCTATTAAAGATAAGATTTTGTCACAAAAGAGTGAAAGAAAAATAAGCACAAAGCAATACGTGATGTTTGCTGTGTACTTTGCCTCAGGCTTTGTGCTGAGCCTTGGCAGAGTTGCGGGCGACGTTACCCCGTTCGGTGTTTCGTTTACCGCCGCAGCACCAAAAAAGTTCTTTCCCTTCGCAGCGGCAGGTGCGGCGGCAGGGTGCCTTGTAAGCGGAATAAGTTCTCACTCTGCACGGTACCTGTTCGGTATTGCAATGGCACTCCTCGGCTCGCTTGCCGCAGCTGCTTTTGAACTGTATAAAAATCCGCTTTTTGTAATGTCTGTGGCGTTTGCGTCAGACTTTCTGAGCGGCAGCGTGCTTTGGCTCAGACAGTCGGGAACGGCGGAGGATTTTGTGATTGTTCTGAGCGAGGCGGTGCTTTGCGGGGGAGGTACATACTTTTTTTATCGCAGCATTAATTCGGATTACAGACGTTTTCGCTTTAAGGCACTTCCGCTGTCGGACGTGAGTTGCATAGTAATTTCGGCTGGTCTGATGCTGATGAACCTCTCGTCGCTTGCAGTCGGCGTAATGCATCCTGCAAGAGCCGTTGCTATGTTCGCAGTACTTCTTGCGGTGCGGTTTTCGGGCGAAAAGCAGGCACTTGTTTTGTCGCTTGCACTCGGGTTTTCGCTCAGCGTTGCAGGCGGCGACGTGTTGTTTACAGTGGGGGCAATTGCGTTTTCAACCCTCGTGGCACTGTTGTTTAAAGGTCTTATGCCGTTTGCGTCGGCACTCGGATTTTTGTGTTCGTCAGGCTTTTTTGCAGCCGCTGCAGCAAATGAAAATTCTCTTTCTTTTTTTGTTGACTCGCTTGCGGCAACGCTTGTTTTTGTTTTAATCCCGTCAAAGATAAACGCAAAACTTGAACAGTTAATATCAAGTGACGAGGGCACTGCACACGACGGCTCGCTCAGGCAGAATCTTGTGCTGAAACTTCGCTTTGCCTCGTCGGCAATGGTGGCGATAAGCGAAAGCGTGGACACTGTGCGTGAACGGATAAACGAGATTACACGACAAAAAAACGACCTCGAAAAAAGCAGTATGACCGACGAGGAATATATACGCCGTGAAATTGTACTTGAAAAGACCAATCAGATAAGGGAAGTTGCGTCAGACCAGTTTTTTTCAATTGCAGATATGCTTGAGGACCTTGCGTTTGAATTTGACGAGGCGGAGATTTTTGACACCGCCGCCGCTGAAAAAATCAGAAGGTTGCTCGGCACGTTTGAAATATACCCTGCAAGCGTTTCTGTAATAGAGGACAAGTTCTCACGAATACGGGTTGAGGTGCTTTCGGAGTGTGATGCTTCGCCTGCCAAAGACAGGCAGCTGACTGCCGAAATCGGCAGAATTGTGGGCAGATACCTCGACTCGCCGAGGGTTACGTATTTTAAAAACGAAACTATGCTTGCGTATTCGGAACGTGCAAATTACAAACTCAGCATAGGTTTTGCACAGCACAGTGCAGAGGGTAAACTCTGCGGCGACACGGTAAAGACTTTCAGCGACGGCAGGGGACACAGCATACTTGTAATCAGCGACGGTATGGGCAAAGGCTCACGTGCGGCACTTGACGGTGCTATGGGGGCGGGGCTTATTTCAAAACTGATTACCGCAGGGTTTGGCTTTGACAGTGCGTTAAAGGTTGTAAACTCCGCCCTGCTTGTAAAAAGTAATGACGAAAGTCTTGCCACGCTCGATATTGCAAACGTTGATTTGTATACGGGCAAATGCGAACTTTATAAGGCGGGTGCTCCCGCAAGTTATATTATCAAAAACGGCAGCGTTACAAAGTGCGAACTTACGTCAATGCCTGCGGGAATTCTCCGTGGCGTAGAATTTGCAAAACGCACCGCAGTACTCGGCTGCGATGACTGTATTGTTCTTATGAGCGACGGCATATGCGACCTTGGAAGCAGGTGGATTGAAAGCGTTTTGCTCTCGCTCGACGGCTTGTCGGCACAGGAAACGGCGGACGAAATGCTGAAGCTTGCATTAAATGAATCAGAGGGGAAAAAACTTGACGATATGAGTGTTATTTTTGCAAAACTTGAAAGGAATTAGGTGAAATTGATGAGCGGAATATTTGCATATATCGGAAGCGAAGAGCCAAGAGATGTTCTGATAACAGGGCTTTCTAAAATGCAGCATCGGGGCGGCGAGGTGAACGGTGTTTCGGTAAAAGCAAAGGACGGTTTTGCTACAGTTAAAACTGTGGGCGACCTTCAGCGGCTCAGTGAAGAGGGCGGCAAAACCGTAACCGACGGTTGCTGCGGAATTGCCGAAACTTCACATCAGCTGCGGTGCGTAGGGGCGTTGTCTACCGTGCCTGCGTCAAACGGCTTTTTCAGTGCGGTCTGCGACGGTCCCGTGCTCAATTTTCACGATTTAAAACGTCGCACAAAAGCGGACTTTGATATTGCGACTGACGAAGATTTAATCGCTGCAAGTCTGTGCTTTTTTGATACTGATAATAAAATAGAGCGTGCATTTAAAGCGGCGGAACTCTTCAGGGGAGGTCCCGGCTTTGCGTTTATTTCAAAGGACGAAAGCTCGGTTTTTGCACGTGCGGGGAACAAGCCGTTTTTTGTCGGTGCAGGCGACGGCGGAATGTATGTGTCGAGCGAACTTGCCGCTCTGTTCGGGTGCTGCGAAAAATACGCCGTTTTACTGAACGGCGAGTCGGTTAAACTTCGCAGCGACAGGGCGTTGTTCTTCGACGCAAAGTGCCGCAAAACCAAAAAGAGTTATCAGGCTCTGCCGTCTACGGTTCGGTTTGAAACTGCTCTTACGCTTCAGGACAAGCTGTACGGATGCTCGCTTGCTGTACGTGAAATATGGTCGCACTATGTGAAGAATTCCAAACTCTGCCTCGACAGTCTGCACCTCACAAAACGCAGCGTAGAAAAGCTGTCAAAAATAATTCTGACGGGCGAAGGCTCCTCGTATTTTTCGGCACTGTATGCCCGTCATCTGCTTGAACTGCAGACGGACATTCCGTCATACGCCTACGCCTCGGGCGAGTTTATGCACGCCAAAGGCGTGATTGACAAAAACACTCTTTTGATAGCGGTGTCCGACAGGGGCGAAACTCCGTCCACGCTGTCGTGCGTTCGGCGTGCAAAGCAGTGCGGTGCAAAAACTCTTGCCGTAACGGGCAGCGGCACGTCGGCACTCGCATTTATGTGCGATACCGTGCTGACAACCGACTGCGACAGCACAAGGGGTATATCTTTCACTTCATTCATTGCAGGCAGCGTAGCCCTTTCGCTGCTGTCACTCTTCATAGGGCAGAAAGACGACGTTGTAACCGACATATATCTTTCGGTCGCACTCAAAATGACCGAAATGCTTTCGGGCAAAATCGCAACTGCAATCAAGAACAGCACAGCCGTTTCGACCGCTGCAACTATAATTGACTCTGCACAGTATGTATTTGCCGCAGGTACGGGGCTTGACTATGCGGCGTCGCTTGAGGCGGCTGACAAAATAAGGGAAGTGGCAGGAATAAACTGCACTGCCATGCCGCTTTCGGAACTTGTGAACGTCAGCCCACGACTGCTTTCCGATTCTGCGGTAATTG
>SVQF01000113.1 GCA_015065445.1 Oscillospiraceae bacterium
GACGGTGCTTCGCCTCGTCCGTACCAGCTGATGCAGTCGTTCGACTTGTCAACGCCGAAACGGAAACCAAAACGCAGCGGGTCAGCCTTCATCACGGCGCTGTGGTAAACAGCAACTCTGCCGTCGGCAAATACGGTGTACGAAACGTATGCGTTCTTAATATTTGTAGCCTCAACGGACGCTTTGATTTTAAGCGACGAGCCAATCTGCTCGGTCTCGGTTTTGATTGCCTTGAACGAGTTTTGTGCCTTCTTCCACTTGTAGTACGGGTTCATACCGATAAACGGCGGAAGGAAGTTGAATATGTCGATGTCGTTGTCAGTAAGTGCTCTGAAGTAGTTTGGCTTAATCGGAGAGGTAATAAGGCTTTCGCCGTTCACTTCATAAGCGGTGATTGCACCGCCGTCAACAGTGAGCTTAAAGTTGTCGCCCGTAACGTCTACACGGTTGCCCTTTTGCTCAAACGCTATGGCGTTTACACCTTCACTGAGCGTTGGCTTTGCCGCACTCTGCAAAACAAACTGGTCGTAAGCAATTTCAAAATTGCTTTTAAGTCCCGGCGTCTTTTTCTTGGTGTGGAATGATACTGTGAGTATGCACTCCTTGCCCTCGGGCAGCGACGACAGGTCGTACGGAATTTCGATTATTTCTTCCTGCAGCGGCGACAGTGCAAACTTTTCGAGTTCGCCCGACTGTATTTCGTCGCCTTCGCACTCAATTTTCCATTTGCACTTGTAGCTCGACATATCTGTAAACAGAAAACGTGAACGCACCTTAAAACGACCTGTGCCGAGGTCGGATTCTGTAGTAACAATCGGCTGATAAACGTGCTTGACTTCCCAGAACTGCGGGTGCGGCACACGGTTTGCAGCGATTACGCCGTTTGCACAGAAGTAGGTGTTTGAACCCGTCATAGCGGTGGTGTTCATTGTGGAGTACCAGTGCTTTGGCTCGTCCTTTTCAAAGTCGGTGCCGTACAGCCAGTTGTCGTTGCCGTTTTCGTCCGTGGTGTGAATAGCCTGGTCAACCCAGTCCCATATAAAGCCGCCGCACATATTGTCGTACTTCTCAAAGTCGTCCATATACTCCTGGAAGTTGCCGAGCGAGTTTTCCATACTGTGAGCGTACTCGCAAAGGATAACGGGCTTTGTGTACATCTCTTTTGCAATCGGCTTAGAGTCAGCGGCAAGCTGGTTTGCAATATTGTCGTAAAGCGAAATGGTAATAGCCTCTTTTTCGCCGAGTTTACGCATAGTCTCCTCGTCGGGATACATACGGGAAATTACGTCGCTCTTTTCAAATGTGAAGTCGCCTTCGTAGTGGAACTGCCTTGTGCTGTCGAGCCTTAGGGCAGCCTCTTTCATTTTCATAAAGTTGTCGCCGTCGCCTGCCTCGTTACCGAGCGACCACATAAATATACACGGATTGTTTCTGTCACGCAGTACCATACGTTCCATCTTGTCAACAGCCATCTCTGTCCACAGCGGATTTGAACCCGGCACGCCCTTACGCCTTACACCGTGCGACTCAAGGTCGCACTCGTCCATAACGTAAAAGCCGTAGCGGTTGCAGAGTTCGTAAAAATACGGATCGTCGGGGTAGTGCGACGTGCGGATTGCGTTTATGTTGCACTGCTTCATAAGGTCAAGGTCTTCAACAAATCTTTCCTTTGGCACAGCCCAGCCGTGGTCGGGGTCAAAGTCGTGACGGTTAGTACCTCTCAGCATAAGCGGCATACCGTTAAACAGCAGCTTTTCGCCGATGATTTCAACTTTCTTAAATCCTATGTCGTACGTTTTAACGCACACAACCTCGCCGCCGGCAGTAAGAGTCATAACGAGCTTGTAAATGTTCGGAGTCTCTGCAGACCACTTGCGGGGCGACTTGATGTGTTCGCTTATGTTAACGCTTGCTGTGGCTCCTGCAGCTACAGTTACACAGCCGCTGCCGAGTTCTGTTTCACGGTCGGTGTCCGAAATAATCGACGCACTTACCTGCACTTCGCAGTCTTTGTCGCCGTAGTTTTTGATGTATGTATCAAGCGATAAATCCGAGTCTTTGTAGTCGCTGTCAAAATCTGTCTGAACAAAAAAGTCACGCAGGCAGGTCTTTGGCTCTGCAAACAGATAAACTTCTCTGTAAATACCCGAAAGCCACCACATATCCTGGTCCTCAAGATAACTCGACGCAGCAAAGCGGTAAACCTTGGCACTAACCGTGTTTTCGCCGTCCTTAACAAATGATGTAACGTCAAATTCGTGCGGCGTCATCGAACCTGTTGAAAATCCAACGTACTCGCCGTTTACCCACACTTCAAGAGCTGCCTTGCACGCCCCGAAGTGAAGGAATATTTCTCTGCCTTCAAACTCGCCAGGCAGAGTAAAACTGCGGCGGTAAAAACCGATTTCCTGCATAGAGTGGTCAATTTTCGGAATCTGACCTTTTGCACGGCTGAGTGCACGGGGGAATGTGCTTGCGTAGTAGTACGGCACGCTGTAACCCTCCATTTGCCAAACTGACGGAACAGTGATTTCGTCCCAGCCCGAAACGTCAAAGCTGTCTTTTTCAAACCCGTCGGGCTGATTGTCAAGTCCACGTTGCCAGTAGAACTTCCACATACCGTCAAGGCTCATCTTGTACTTTGAATTCTCACCCGAAAGTGCTTTGTCTCTGCTATCAAACGGCATAGCAATAGCGTGACCGTCCTCCTTGTTAACCTTGTACTGCTTAGGGTCTTCCCAGATGTACTTGTACTTCATAAAAATTACTCCTTAAATATATTAAATACATTGTAAATTAAAAACATCTTTTTGTCAATATAATCCCAAACCGTACCGCCGTAGCTGAAAAGTCCATAATTTTTTACACAATCCTTAATTTGTCAAATTGTTTTGTTATTTTTTAAAATTTAAGTTTGACATTCTGTCAAACCCCCTTGACAGTAATATTTTAAATTAATAAAATTTTAATAATAAATCAAATCCTTTCGTTTCACAAAAGGTGCTCGAGACAGCCTCGAGCACCGGAAATGAAAAGATAATTAAAATGATTATATAATGAGCGTGAGCGGAGCTCACCCTCAATTCATAATTCATAATTCATAATTATGAAAAACAATCCCTCCACCGCAAGCGGTCCCCCTCCCTTGTCAAAGGGAT
>SVQF01000114.1 GCA_015065445.1 Oscillospiraceae bacterium
GGACTAGGTACCGACTATCTGCGTGCAAACGAATCGCTCAGACGTGAGGCTGTCAGCACGGGCGGTGCTGTTGTTACAGAGTTTCCTCCGCACACTACGGCGGACCGAACCACTTTTCCAATACGAAACCGCATTATAAGCGGTCTGTCACGTGGCATAATTGTTGTTGAGGCGGCGGCAAAAAGCGGCTCGCTTATCACAGCAAAAGAGGCTGAAAAGCAGGGCAGAGATGTTTTTGCCGTGCCGTCACCTATTTTTGATAACGCTTTTCAGGGTACCAATATGCTGATTGAAAACGGTGCGTACGTTGCCACAAGTCCTATGGCTGTGCTTGGCCGTTATGCAGGCGAATACCGTACTCTTAACCTTGACTCAGTCAGCACAATGTACGAACTCAGCAAAAGCAAATTCGGTGCAAACGCACCCGAGCCCGCTCAGATTTCGTTTGACTCCACGCCCGACACCCGTGAAAAAAGCGTAGAACTTCAGACCAAAGCTGCGTCGCTTGTCGGTACAATGAAAAAAATTTACGACGCAATCGGCGACGGGCTTGTCACGTCAGAAGAAATTGAAAACACAACAGGCATCAGTTCCAAACTGGTTTTTTCTCAGTTGACCGTGCTTGAAATAATGGGACTTGTCAAAAAAAGCGACGGCGACCGTTTTTCAAGAATTATATAGATTATTCACCGAAAGGATTATCATATGTCAAAATTAGTTATTGTAGAGTCGCCTGCAAAGGCAAAGAACATCAAAGGTTATCTTGGCAAAGGTTACGACGTTGTTGCGTCAATGGGTCACGTGCGTGACCTTCCTGCAGCAAGGCTCAGCGTTGACGTTGAAAACAACTTTGAGCCTAAGTATGCCGTAATCAAAGGCAAAGAGAATTTTGTAAAAGACCTCAAAAAGAAGGCAGACAAAGCCGATTATGTTTATCTTGCAACCGACCCTGACCGTGAAGGAGAGGCAATTTCGTGGCACCTTGCATATTTGCTCGGGCTTGACCTCAGCGACAAAAACAGAGTAACGTTTAACGAGATTACCAAGTCGGGTGTAAAGCGTGGAATGGAGCACCCGAGAGAACTTGATATAGACCTCGTAAACGCTCAGCAGGCACGCCGCATTCTCGACAGACTTATCGGTTACAAACTTTCCCCGTTTGTAAGCCAGAAAATCCGCCGTGGACTTTCTGCAGGCAGGGTGCAGTCGGTAGCTCTTCGCCTTGTAGTTGACCGTGAAAACGAAATCCGTGCGTTTGTACCCGAGGAGTACTGGTCAATCGACGCCAAGTTCACCAACCCTCCCGAAAGAAAAACTTTTGGTGCGGTGCTTGTGTCCGACCCCGACGGCAACAAACTCAAACTCGGCGAAAAGAATATAGAAAACAAAGAACAGAGCGACAAAATTCTCAGCGACCTTGAAGGTGCAGAGTATGTTGTAAAGTCCGTTAAAAAGGGTACAAGAAAGAAAAATCCTACACCGCCATTCATCACTTCAACTCTTCAGCAGGAGGCTTCACGCCGTCTTAGTTTTCAGGCAAGACGTACGATGAAGGCTGCTCAGGAACTCTACGAAGGCGTGGACGTTCAGGGTATGGGTACCGTAGGTCTTATTACGTATATGAGAACAGACTCGTTGCGTATTTCCGAAGAGGCACGTGCTGCAGGTAATCAGTATATACTCGATACCTATGGCGAAAAGTATCTTCCGTCAAAGCCCCGTTACTTCAGAACAAGGGGTAATGCACAGGACGGACACGAGGCTATCAGACCTTCTATGCCAAACGTTACTCCCGACAGAGTAAAAGCGTCGCTTACATCTGACCAGTATAAGATTTACAAACTTGTGTGGGAGCGTTTTATAGCGTCGCTTATGGAATCCTGCCATCAGGAAACAATGAAAATAGAGATTGAGGCAAACGGCTACATCTTCAACGCAACAGGATACACCGTAAAGTTTGACGGATTTACAGCACTCTACGAGGAAAAGACCGACGACGCATCAAAGCCCGACGCTGAGGCACCGCTGCCAAAGGTTGCAACGGGCGACGTACTGCGACTCAAATCAATTCTCGGCAATCAGCACTTCACACAGCCGCCCGCACGTTATACCGAGGCGTCGCTTACCAAAGCACTCGAAGAAAACGGCGTTGGCAGACCGTCAACATACGTGACGATTACATCAACAATTCTTTCTAAAGAGTATGTTGTGCGTGAGGGTAAGCAGTTTGTTCCAACAGAACTCGGCGAGGCAGTAACAAACCTTCTTAAAGACAAACTTCCAAATATCGTTAACGTAAAATACACCTCAAAAATGGAGGACGACCTCGATAAAATCGACTCGGGCGAAAAGGACTATATAGATATGATTCGCCTGTACTACGACGATTTTGAGGAACCGCTCGAAAAAGCAAAGAAGGAAATGCAGGGCGTTAAAATAAAACTCAAAGAAGAGGAAACCGACGTTGTTTGCGACAAGTGCGGCAGAAATATGGTCGTTAAAGTCGGCAGGTTCGGCAAGTTCCTTGCATGTCCCGGCTATCCCGAATGCAAAAACACAAAGCCGCTCGTGCTTAAAACAAAGGCTAAGTGTCCCGAGTGCGGCGGCGACGTAATAGAAAAGAAAACAAAACGTGGCACAAGCTTTTACGGCTGTTCAAACTATCCCAACTGTAACTTTATGACGTGGGATTTGCCGAGTGACGAAGTTTGCCCAAAATGCGGCAAGTCGCTTTTCAGAAAAAAAGGCAACGTGCTTTACTGCCCCGACACAGAGGGCTGCGGCTTTACAAAGCCCGTGCCGAGAAAGAAGTAACTAAATCACTTTTTTCAACTTTGCCCCTTGAGCCTTGAGTCTTGAGTCTTGAGTCTTGAGTCTTGAGTCTGAATTTATGTTTGAAATATGAAACGTTTTACCGTAATCGGAGCAGGTCTTGCGGGTTGCGAGGCGGCGTGGCAGATTGCCGAGGCAGGCTGCAAAGTCACGCTTGTTGAAATGAAACCCGTTAAGTTTTCACCTGCACATAAAACTGAATATTTTGCCGAACTGGTATGTTCAAATTCTCTTAAGGCGTCACGCATCGAAAGTGCGGCTGGTCTGCTTAAAGAAGAAATGGCACTCCTCGGCTCACTGACGGTGCCTGTTGCAC
>SVQF01000006.1 GCA_015065445.1 Oscillospiraceae bacterium
TCAGTCATAAACAGCGATACCATCGGCTCGCCGATAAAGTAAAGCGTAATACTCATTGCAACCGACACGCACAAATCGAGGACAAAAATCTGCTTTACCGATTTTACAATTCTGCCATAGTTTTCGGCACCGTAGTTCTGACCTACAAAGGTCTGTGTTGCAACGCCGAGTGCCGACATGGGCAGGTTGGTCAGGTTTTCGACTCTGCCTGCGGCTGTGAATCCTGCAATTACTTCTGAGCCGAAGGAGTTTACGGCACTCTGCAGGCACATTGAGCCCACCGACGTAATAGTGAACTGCAGCGACACGGGTATGCCGAGTCCTATTTGTCTGAGTGCGGTTTTGGGATGAAGTTTCAAATCCTCTTTAGTTATTTCAACATCGTCGTTGAGTTTGATAATATAAAATCCCGTGAGTCCAGCTGCGGTTATGTGTGATATGAGCGTTGCTGCAGCGGCACCCTCTACGCCCCAGCCGAAAGTTTTTACAAACAGCATATCGAGGCAGAAATTTACAAACACGCTGACCGTAAAGAAGTACAGTGGCTTTTTACTTTCGCCCACCGCTCTTGAAATGGCGGTAAAGTTGTTTGACAGCATCTGAAAAGGCACGCCGAAGTAAAGAATATTTACGTAGGCTGCCGACAGGTCAATTATTTTATCGGGTGTGCCGATTAATCTTAAAAGCGGTTTTGACATTATGTGGGCGGTGATTACAATCACAAGTCCCACAAGAAACGCAACTGTAATGCTGCTGCCCGAATAATGAGCGACCTTCCGTTTGTCGCCCGCACCGAAGGCGTGGGCAACGGGAATGGTGAATCCGCTTGTGAGTCCGAGTGCCGCACCTATAATAAACGAATTAATTGCTCCGACATTACCGACAGCCGCAAGAGCGTCGGTGCTTACATATCTGCCCACAATAATATTATCAACGAGTGCGTAGTTGTACTGCAACAACGACGAAAACATTATCGGCAAGGCAAAAACAATTATGCTTTTTATGGTATTTCCGCTTAGCATATCCGTTTTATTTTTCATTACAACAGACCTCTGTTTGTACAAATTATATACATTATATACCATATAAAACTAATTGCAATACCTTTTTAAAATAAAATACCGTGGCAAGCGGGGCTTGCCACAGTATTTTATTTTTGGTTTTATTTTGTTATAGTATTCTTTGCGGCTGACCACGAAGAGTAGTACTTTGTTTTGCCCACAGTCTTGTATGTGCGGATGCGTACATAATACTTTTTCTTTGCAGCAAGCTTTTTGATTGTTGTTTTAACAGTGCTGTTTTTGGTAACCGTTACCGTTTTTGCCGAGGCAAAATTGCTCTTTAAGCTGTACTGAATCTGGTAGCCGGTAACCTGAGCAGCCTGCTTTTTCCACTGAACAGTAAGCTGTTTTTTGCCTGCGGTAAGTTTGGAGAGCGTTGTTGCCTTCGGTATAATCTTGAAGGTCTTTTTAACGCTTCCGGTGTAGTTGCCCTTGCCTGTAACCGTAAGAGTTGCAACGCCTACGTTTTTGTTGGCAGTGTAGGTTACAGAATAGTCAGTGCCGTTTTTGAGAGTTTTGCTGCCGAGTTTAACGGTGATTGCCTGAGTGAGTGCCTTGCCCGTGTAAACCTTGTTTTTAACGCCTGTAACCGTTGCTTTTGCAATGCTGGTTTTTGCAGGTGCGGGAGGTGTAACGGGAGCCGAACCGTTGCCGTTATATACAAACTCGGTGGCAGGGATTTCATAATTGTAAAGACCGTCCACCGTTTTTTCGGTATATGACGGCGTGAGTGACGAAACCGAAACGCTGTCGTTCTTTTCAACATAATTGTAAAACGTATCGCCTACCTGAACGCCGTCGTTTGCTGTGAAGTCATATACGTTTTCGCCCCACTCAACAGCATACTTTTTGCCGTCTTTGTCGGTGTAAACCTGCATCCAGGAATAGTTTACGCTGTTTTCGCACTCAAGATATACATCTTTCATACCCATAACAAATTCCCAGCCCGATGATTTAAACTCGTCTTCGGTAACATAGAGAGTTTTAAAATCTTTGTCCTGAATAAGTTTTGTGCTGTCGGGTGCTGTTATGTAGCGGTTTATTGCATAGCCGTAAACTGTAACGTCATCCTGCTGTGAAGAATACTGAGAGGCACCGTAATAACCGTCGGGGTCAGCAGGATTGCGTACCCTGTCGGCACTGTAATGCCAGTCGACGTCAAGATTGTCTGCGTCGTAATATGCAACCTGTTCAGGCTCGTCCGAAGGTTCCTGACGTGGACCGTATTCGGTCTGCTGACCCCATTCGTCTTCCGTAAATTCGAGGCTGCCGTATTCGCCGAAGCTCGGGTCCTCCATATAAGTATCGTATTTTGGAATATATACGTAGCGATGTACCCAGAAGAAAATGGTTTCTTCATCGTCGCCTTTCCATCCCTGCGACACTGTGTAAATGCCATTCGGGTCGGAAACGGAGTCACATACAAGTCCGCCCCAGAGTTGGTAGCCCGAAAGATAAATGCCGTTGATTGACTCGCTCTGCTCTACTGTGCAGTCCTGCTTTGTTACATTTACGCTCTGTGAATTGGCAAACGAAAAAGCGTTGTCAATATCCTTTGCAGAAGAACCCACAATTTTTACAGCACACTTTTTGCCGTAAAGCGTAACTTTTACGTCACTGTCGAAAGACACCTTGCCTGCGGTTCCCTCCGCCTGCATGGAAATTGCCATATCAAAGTTTTTGCGTGCGTTTACAGTGAGCTCGCCGCTGCCTTTGATTGTAAGATTTCCGCCGTAGCCGTCGCCCCAGACTACAATCTGCTCAAGCGAGGTTCTGCCATCGATTCTGATTGCAAAATCATCGCCCATCATATTTGCACAGATGCGGAGTTTGGTATCGGTAAGCTCACGGTCAAACCGAAGTTCGTTGGTGTTTTTGTCATAAGTGATGCCATTGTACACATTTTCATAAGCGGTACATTCATTATAAAAAGTATAATGATTGCCTGTCTGAGCACCTGTATTGTCAAGTTCTTCGGCATACAAAAATGCATACGGTGCGTCGCTCGGTCCGTTATCGGCAAGCACTGTCATTGGCAGCATTGTAACTGCAAGAAGTACCACCATAACTACTGAAATGAATTTTTTCATTTTAACATCTCCTTTATGCTTTTTTATTTATTATACATTTTAGTATACGGCAGTCGCAATACTATTGATTTTTTGACATTGACAAATCGGAAATTATAAGTTATTAATATATTTGTAGTGGTATAATTGTGGCGGTGATTGATATGTCTTTTTCACAGACTTTAACTGAATATATGAAAAAATGCGGCTGCAACGCAAAAGAGCTTGCGGCTGTAAGCGGCGTGTCGCCAAGCAGTATAAGCCGCTACAAAAGCGGCGAGCGTGTGCCTTCGGTTAACAGCAAAGTGATTGAAAAACTTGCGTCGGGTATTGCAAAGCTTGACTCAGAAACCGATGCAAAAAAAATCTACGCTGAATTTACGGTTGCCGCAGGCAGCGACGGAATTGACACAAAAGCACTTGTTGACAATCTGAACACGCTGATGAATCTTCTGGCGGTAAGTAACAACAAACTTGCACAGGCAATTAACTACGACCCGTCGCATCTGTCACGCATACGTTCGGGCAGCCGCAATATCACAAAGCCGCAGAGTTTTGCGTCGCAGGTAAGTGAATATATTGTTAATAAGCACTGCACGGATGAAGAATTTGAAAGCCTGAAAACGCTTACGGGCAGCGACGGGTCTAACATAAAAAATGACCTGTACAAGTGGCTTTGCAGCGGACAGAACAAAAAAGACAATTCCGTTTCGCAGTTGCTTTATTCACTCGAAACCTTCAACCTTGACGAATATATAGAGGCAATCCACTTTAACGACATAAAAGTGCCTACACTCCCCTTTTCGCTGCCGACGGGCAAAATGTATTACGGCAAGGACAGAATGAAACAATGCGAACTTGACTTTTTTAAGACGACGTTTTTATCCCGTGCGAGAGACTCTGTTTTTATGTGCAGCGATATGCCGATGGCATCAATGGCAAACGACCTTGACTTTGACAAAAAGTGGATGATGTCGATTGCAGTTATGCTTAAAAAGGGACTCAGGATAAATATAATCCACAATCTTGACCGCCCTTGGAACGAAATGATGCTCGGTCTTCAGGCGTGGATTCCGATTTATATGACGGGGCAGGTGCATCCGTACTATTTCAAGTCAATAAAAACAAATATATATCACCACATTAACTACGTGTCGGGTGCGGCTGCTATGAGCGGCGAGTGCGTTGATGGATTTTTTGAAGACGGCAAATACTACCTGACTAAAAACAAAGACGAAATCGCATA
Organism: Oscillospiraceae bacterium; assembly: GCA_015065445.1. Taxonomy (GTDB): domain Bacteria; phylum Bacillota; class Clostridia; order Oscillospirales; family Acutalibacteraceae; genus Eubacterium_R. The sequence goes on from SVQF01000006.1 coordinate 4,377, forward strand.
CTACCGAAAAAAAGCGGACGACTTATTAAAAAAGGCGTCGCCGCTTATGGAGATATACACTGCCGACAGAGAAAATGAATTTGCAGCCTTTACCGAAAGTGAAAAGGACGAAGAATCGTATCTGCTTGAAGAAGGACAGAAGGTGTTTAAAAACATTGAAATACGGGTGTGCCACGGCAAGTGGGTGCTGATTACAAAAAAGAGCCACCCGTACATTCACTTTGTTATACGCCACCCGAGACTGATGCAGGCAATAGAAAACTTTTCGGCAGAAATAGAAGAGAATTAGACAAAAAAACGGAGCAGTTTTAAACTGCTCCGTTAATGATTGTATTGAATTTAATCAATCTCTACTATCCAGCCTTCAGGTGCCTCAATTTTGCCCATCTGAATGCCTGTGAGTGTGTCGTAAAGTTTTTTGGTAATCGGTCCCATTTCGTCCATACCTGACGGGAAGCATATTTCTTCACCGTGGTTAACAATCTTGCCGACGGGAGAAATAACAGCAGCGGTTCCGCAAAGACCGCACTCTGCCATATCCTTAACCTCTTCAAGAGTAACCTCTCTGTGTTCAACGGTAAGGCCGAGATACTTTTCGGCAACTACCATAAGCGAACGGCGTGTGATTGACGGAAGGATTGAGTCGCTCTTAGGAGTAACAACTTTGCCGTCCTTAGTTACAAACAGGAAGTTTGCACCGCCTGTTTCCTCTACCTTTGTTCTTGTTGCAGGGTCGAGGTACATATTTTCGTCATAGCCGTTGTTATGTGCGTCAACGATGTTGTGAAGCGACATAGCGTAGTTGAGTCCTGCCTTGATGTTACCTGTGCCGTGAGGTGCAGCTCTGTCGAGGTCTGACACACGGATGGTAATCGGCTTTGCACCGCCCTTGAAGTACGGACCGACAGGCGTGGCAAAAATTCTGAACTGATACTCGTCGGCAGGCTTTACGCCTATAACTGCGTTTGAGCCGAACATATACGGTCTGATATAAAGCGTTGCACCGCTACCGAACGGAGGAACCCATGCCGCATTTGCTTTTACAACCTGCTTTACAGCTTCGATAAATTTATCCTCAGGGAATACGGGCATCTCAAGTGTACGGCAGGAATCAGCCATACGGGATGCGTTGAGGTCGGGGCGGAAACAAACAATTTTGCCGTCCTCGGTTGTGTAAGCCTTGAGTCCTTCAAAGCAGGTCTGTGCGTACTGAAGAACACCTGCACACTCTGTCATAGTAACGGTTGCGTCCTCTGTAAGAACACCGTCGTCCCACTTGCCGTCCTTAAAATTTGATACAAAACGGTAGTCTGTGGGCATATAGGCAAAGCCAAGTGAACCCCAGTCAATGTCTTTCTTTTGCATTTATATACATCTCCTTTAGAATGTTATACAGATTAATTTGCTGCCAGATATTTTTTAACAGCACTCAGAGTTTCGTCCGAGATAACGTGTTCGATTTTGCAGGCGTCCGCAGCTGCGACATCGTCGCTTACGCCGAATTTTACAAGCAAATCGGTAAGAACCGTGTGGCGTTCATAAATCTTTTTGGCAAGGTCGAGACCCGAGTCGGTAAGATTAAGAGCACCGCTGTCCTCAACAGTGAGGTATCCCTCACGTTTGAGTATGCTTACTCCCCTGCTGACGCTCGGTTTTGAAAATCCCATCTCCTCTGCCACGTCAATGGAACGGACAATCTGCTTTTTATTGCTCAGGACATAAATTGTTTCAAGATACATTTCACCTGATTCGTGCATAATGTCACCTCCAAAAAATAATACAAATAAATAATACCATATAAAAAACTGAATTTCAACACAAAAATACATTATATCCGCTTGTTTTATTAAGAGAATATAAATTTTAAAAGTGCGGTATTGTTTTTTAAATTAAGAACAGTTATAATATTACATTGAATAATCAGAGGTACGGCCTCGTAGAAACGGTAAAACATGAATATTATTACAATCGGAGACATAGTTTCCAAGCAAGGGTGCGAATACCTTGCTGAAAAACTGCCCGAACTCAAAAGGGATTACAAGGCTGACCTTGTAATAGCAAACGGCGAAAACTCAGCAGTAGGCAACGGTATTACTCCTGCAAGTGCAAAGTACATTTTTGACTGCGGCGTGGACGTTATCACGCTTGGCAATCACTCGCTCAGACGGCAGGAAATTGCAGATTATCTTGAAGAACACGACGCAATCGTCCGCCCCGAAAACTACCACAGCACTGCACCCGGCAGAGGCTTTACGGTGGTTGACAAGGGCAGATACAGAGTGCTTGTTGCAAACCTTCAGGGTACGGTGTACCTTGATGCGATTGAAAATCCGTTTGACGCTGTAAGCCGTGTGCTTGATTTTGCAGAGGCACAGGGTATTAAGGTAATTATACTTGACTTTCATGCAGAGGCAAGCAGCGAAAAACGTTCTATGGGATTTTACCTTGACGGCAAAGTATCGGCAGTTGTGGGTACGCACACGCACGTGCAGACTTCTGACGAACAGATTTTGCCAAACGGCACGGCATATATTACCGACCTCGGTATGACCGGTCCGTATTATTCGGTTCTCGGTGTAAAGCCCGAGATTACAATACAAAAATTCAAAACCAATCTGCCTGTCAGGTTCAAAAACGCAGACGGTCCCTGCACCGTTGAGGGCTGTTTTATTGAAGTTGACGAAAAGACGGGGCAGGCAGTACGAATAGAAAGGTTCAGACGATGACAAAAAGATACCTGTCTGTTTTGCTTGCAGTGATTGCAGTGGCGTTATCGCTCGTATCCTGCACGCCGAGAGGCAGCGACACGGCTGCTCACTCGCTTGTAACAGAGCCTTCCACAAAACTTGTGACCGACACAACGGGATTCAAACTGAGTTATTCACAGTCGGATTCGCTTAATCCGTTTGAAACAAAAACGCTGAACAATCAGATTGTTGAAACGCTTGTGTTTGACTCGCTTTTCGTCACTGACGAAAGTTTTGAGGCTCAGCCGTCAATTGCGACGGGCTACTCATACGAGAGCAGCAACAAGCTCAACGTTACAATTCCGAGCGGTATTCTGTTTTCAAACGGCACAAAACTCACGGCAAACAGCGTGGTTTACTCATTTAATCAGGCAAAGGGCTCGCCGCACTGGAAAAATATGCTGAAAGGCATAAGCGACGCCGAGGCACTGAGCGACACTGTAATTCAGTTTACACTGTCGTACAAAAACCCGAATGCACACAATCTGCTGACTTTTGCGATTGCAAACGGCGACGAGGACAAAAACGGTTATCCTATTGGAAGCGGACGTTATCAGTTTGGTGAGGGAAACGGCTCGGTATTCCTCGAGGTAAACAAAAACCGTACCGAATTCACCCCACACTTCACAAAAATTCAGCTTATAAATATCACTTCTGCCGAGTCGATTGAAAATGCAATTAACATAGGCAACATAAGTTACACTTTCCGTGATATGAGTACGGGAAGCGAAAACAAGATGCAGTGCAGAACCAAGGCTGTTAATCTGACAAATCTTGTTTACGTCGGCGTAAACGGCTATAACGGAATCACAAAAAACAAGAATATCCGCAAAGCAATTTCGTTTGCGATTGACAGAGACACCATTGTTAAAAGTGCATACAGAGGTTATGCAAAAAGCACAACTTCACCGTTCCACCCGAGTTCATATCTCGGCAAACAGGCTGCCGTTATTGACACCGCCGCCGACCTTGCATCAGCAAAGCAGGCTATTGCAAACAGCGGTTACAAAAGCAGCGAACTCAAAATTGACATTCTTGTAAACAAGAACCTTCAACGTATTTCGGCTGTAAAACTTATAAAGCAGCAGCTTGAGGCGGCAGGCTTTAAAGTTACCGTAAACCGTGAGAGCAACAAGCAGTATCAGTACAACGTCAAAAACAGGGCTTTTGACATTTATATAGGTGAAACAAGAGTACCCGACGATATGAATCTGCTGAGCTTTTTCACAGACGGCGGTGCAACTCGCTACGGCATAAATCTTAACAAATCGAAGTCGGCTAAGACTTATCGTAACTACCTTAAAGGCGACGGAGAAATAGGAAGCTTTCTGCTTTCGTTTTCACAGGAGATGCCGTTTATACCGCTGCTTTACCGTCAGGGAATGATTTGCTATTCAAAGGCACTTCAGGGCGATATGCAGGGCTACAGCGACAACTATTTTGCAAATATTGAAGACTGGTACTATAACTGATATTTGATTAAGGAGGACTCAATATGATTAAATTTGAAAATCCGAACGGCTATATAGAAATAACCAACAACTATTTTTCTCACCTTGTGGGAAATGCGGCACAAAGCTGCTTCGGCGTTACAAGAATGGTAAACCCAAACCCTTATCACGCAATCAAGTCCGTGATTAAAAATAAAGTTGACGCAGACAATTCCAACCAGGGAGTTATTGTCAGAAGCGTTAACGGTGCTTTGGTAATTGACCTGCACATAGCAGTTAGTTACGGCGTAAACATCAATACCATTACCGACAGTATTGTAAACAAGGTAAGGTATACTGTTGAATCAGCTACCGACCTTAAAGTATCAAAGGTGAACGTTCACGTTGACGGGTTAAATTAACAGAGCTTATTTTATTCGGAGGAAACATAAATATGATTTCAGGGTTAATGTTTCGTGACGGAATTATTTCCGCTGCGAATAATATATCAAACAGCAGGCAGGCGGTTGACGCACTTAATATTTTTCCCGTGCCTGACGGCGATACGGGTACAAATATGTCGATGACAATAACCGCTGCAAAAAAAGAAGTTATGGGTATGTCCGACGACAGCACTATAGGTGATGTCGCAAGCAGATGTGCATCTGCACTGCTCAGAGGTGCAAGAGGTAACTCGGGCGTTATACTTTCGCTTATTTTCAGAGGCTTTGCAAAAGCGTTTAAAGATATTGACGAGGCTGACGGAAACGATGTTGCAAAGGCGTTCCGTATGGGAACGGACGCTGCGTACAAGGCTGTTATGAAGCCTACCGAAGGAACAATTTTAACGGTAATACGCAAGTCTGCAGAGGCAGCCGAGGAGATGGCAAAGGCAAACGATGACCCGATTGAAGTATGCTTTGCAGCACTTCAGGCAGCGAGGGAGGCGCTTGCAAAAACTCCCGAGCAGCTCCCCGTTCTTAAAAAGGCAGGCGTTGTTGACGCAGGCGGACAGGGACTTGTTCTGATTTTTGAGGGATTTAACAGCGTATTCGGTCACGACGCAATTGTGCAGCCGCTTGACGGCTCGGGCGTCGAACCCGTTGCCACTCCCGACAAAAAGACCGTTGCTGAGGCAAGCGGTGATATTGAATTCGGCTACTGTTCGGAATTTCTTATTGAAAAAGCAAAGGACGCACAGGAGAAAGACCCGCTCAGACTCCGTGCGTATCTTGAGTCAATCGGCGACTGCGTTGTAGTTGTTGACGACGATACTATTATAAAGGTTCATGTTCACTCGAACTGCCCCGGTAATGTAATTCAGTCAGCACTCAAATACGGTCAGCTTATCAACATAAAGATTGACAATATGCGTTATCAGCACCGAAATGCAGAGGTTGGTGTAAAAGAGGGCGAAAAGCCGATTGAACCCGAAGTTATTGAGCCCGAAGTTATTGAGCCCGAAAACAAGTACGGCTTTGTTGCAGTTTGTGCCGGTGAAGGACTTGAAGAGTTGTTTACCGACCTTGGCACAGACGTAATTGTAAGCGGCGGACAGACTATGAATCCGTCCACAGACGACATTTTAAACGCCGTTATGCGTACACCTGCAAAGACGGTGTTTGTGCTGCCGAACAACAAAAACATCATTATGGCGGCAGAGCAGGCAATACCGCTTGCAAGCGACAGAGAGGTGCGTGTTCTGCAGACAAAGACCATTCCGCAGGGTATTTCGGCAATGCTGGCGTTTGACGACAGCGAAGACGCTGAAACAAACCAGATGACTATGATGGAGATGGCAAACGCTGTCGAAACGGGCCAGGTAACGTTTGCGGCACGTGACAGCGAAATTGACGGCGAGCCTGTCAAAAAAGGCGAAATAATGGGTCTTTGCAACGGCAAAATTGTGTTTACGGGTGAAGACTGCGAAGAGATTGCGTTTAAGACTGTAAACCGTTTGTTCAAGAAGAGTCAGCACTCGCTTGTTACTTTAATTTACGGCGAAGGAGTAAGCGAAGACGACGCTGCAAAACTTGAAGAACGCCTTAAAAACAAACACAAAAACGATATGGAAATAAGTGTTGTAAACGGCGGACAGCCGATTTACTACTACATCATTTCGGTGGAATAATGACTGATTTTGCTAAAACTGATTTATCAGGCTACAACATTCAGTATATTAAGGGTGTTGGTGAAAAACGTGCCCGGCTTTTTAACAAGCTGGGCATTTATTCAGTGCGTGATTTAATCAGTTTTTACCCTCGCAAATATCAGGACTGGAGCAAAAACACAAGCATTCTTGACGCACCTGAGGGCGAAACCGTTGCGATAAAGGCAACTATGATTACCCCCGTGAAAGAAGCGTTAATCCGCAAGGGTATGACGCTGTATAAATGCAATTTTTCTGACGGGCAGAACGTTATTCACGTTACGCTTTTTAACAACAAATATCTTGCAAAGTCGCTCAGGACTTTTGACGACTACATACTTTACGGCAAGGTTGAAAAGACGTTTACCTCGGCGAGTATGACATCGCCGCAGATTGAAAAGCTTGAAAGTGCAAACGGTATTCATCCGATTTACAGTGCGACTGAAAAGCTGAATTCACGAGCTATTGCTAAGGTTGTGAAGACTGCACTTGACGCCATCCCCCACATTGACGACACGCTGAGCGACGAGATTATCTGCCGCTACAATCTGTGTTCGCTTGATTTTGCGGTGCGGCAGATTCACTTTCCCGACGAAGAAAAAAACATTGATATTGCACGTCGCAGGCTTATTTTTGAAGAACTGCTGACATTACAACTCGGTTTACTTAAACTGAAGGACAAAAAAGAGACCGTCAACAATCTTCCCGTAAAAAAAGACTGCACAAACGAATTTTGCAAACTGCTTGAATTTGAACTGACAAACGCACAAAAAAGGGCGATTGCAGAATGCATTGACGATATGAGTAACGACAGTGCGATGAACAGGCTTATTCAGGGCGACGTAGGTTCGGGTAAAACGGCGGTTGCTGCTGCTGTTATGTATTCAGCGGTCAAAAGCGGATACCAGTGTGCTATGATGGCGCCGACAGAAATTCTCGCAAATCAGCACTTTGAATCGCTTTCAAAGCTCTTTGGCGGCACCGATTTAAGACTCGCTCTGCTCACGGGCTCCACCAAAGCGAAGGATAAAAAACAAATAAAAGCCGACCTTATGGACGGCAAAATTGATATAATTATCGGTACGCATGCACTTATACAGAACGACGTTGAGTTTAAAGAACTCGCACTTGTTGTAACGGATGAGCAGCACCGATTTGGTGTGGAACAACGTGCGACGCTTGCTATGAAGGGCAAAAATCCGCATCTTATGGTAATGAGTGCAACGCCGATTCCGAGGACGCTCGGACTGATAATATACGGCGACCTCGACATAAGTATACTGGACGAACTGCCTCCCGGACGGCAGGAAATACGCACGGACGTTGTTACTTCCGTCTACCACGAGAGAATATATAATTTTATTAAAAAAGCCGTTGACGGCGGCAATCAGGCGTATATTGTATGCTCGCTTGTAGACGAAAACGAAAGTGAGCTCATAAGTGCAAAAGAGTACGCCGAAGAGTTGCAGACAAAAGTGTTTACAGGCTACAACCTCGGGTTGCTGCACGGCAAGATGAAGCCAAAGGAAAAGGACAACGTTATGTCCGCATTTGCACGTGGCGACGTGCAGATTCTTGTAAGCACAACTGTTGTGGAAGTAGGCGTTGACGTACCGAACGCAACAATAATGCTGATTGAAAACGCCGACCGTTTTGGTCTGTCGGCACTGCACCAGTTAAGAGGCAGAGTCGGAAGGGGCAGGGACAAGTCGTACTGCATACTTGTCAGCGACAACAAGAGCGACTCATCACGTGAACGGCTACAGGTTATGAAAAGCACTAACAACGGTTTTAAGATTGCCGATTACGACCTCAAGACCCGTGGACCGGGCGACTTCTTCGGCAAAAGGCAGCACGGTCTGCCGAATCTTGTTATTGCAGATATGCTTGGCGATATGGACACGCTTAAAGAATGCCAGAAGTGTGCCGAAGAGATGCTTGAAAACGACCCTAAACTCGACAGGTACCCCGCACTTTGCGAAAGCATAAACAATATGTTCAGAAAAACAGACTACTAAAAACAGAGCCATCACTAGGCGAGGTGCGATAACGAAGGTTAGTCCAAAAATCGCATCTTTTCCGCCATAACTGCTTCAAAAAGTCCATTAGGGCGCCAGCCCAAATGGACTTTTATTCATTGTTCTGACAAAAAATCTGTTGATTTTGGATGCAAAGCAGTTTTGACAAAGTATTTTTAGGCTATAAGGCAACAATAAAATCCGCTGCATACTAGCGTATTCAGCGGATTTTTTGTTGTTTTAGAGTCAAAAAGACAAAGTCAAAACCTATCCTTCGTTATCGCACCTCGCCTAAAGAGTGATGGCTCCGTTTTGTTTTATTTAACTTTGATGTTCTTTGCTTTTGACCACGCCGAGTAGTAATTCTTTTTGCTCACCGTCTTGTAAGTACGGATGCGAACATAGTACTTTTTCTTAGAAGTGAGTTTTTTGATAGTTGTGGCAGTGGTCTTGCTGTTCTTAACGGTAACTGTCTTTGTTGTTTTTGCAGTGAACTTGGCACTTGTGGAATACTGAATCTGATATCCCGTTGTCTGGGTTGCCTGCTTTTTCCACGTTACCCTGAGCTGCTTTTTGGCAGGTGATGTAACCTTTGAAACAGTTGTACCCTTTGGCACGATATTAAAGTAAAGTGTCTTTGTGCCGCTGTATCCGTTCTTAAAGGTAATCTTTACAGCGTATCTGCCAACGTTCTTTCTGCCGCTTGCATATGTTACAGTGTAGTTTGACGCTGCAACTGCTTTGCCTTTTGAGTCCTTAACCGTAACAGCAGGTTTTTTAACCTTGCCGTCGTAAGCGTATGAGGTCTTTGCAAGGGCAACGCTGTTAATCTTTGCAATAGCGGCTGTCTTGGAAGCACCGCAGTCGTTACATACATACGAAATTTCGCCGTCTGCTTTAAGTGTAGCAGGGGTTGTAACAACGCCGCTGTTGTAAGTGTGAACGCCTGTTGCAGGCTTTACGTCGCTTTTAACAACATCGCCGCAGCCCTCGCACATCTTAAAGGTGTAGCCCTCGTCAACGCAGGTTGGTGCAACCGTCTGAGCAGATGCGTACTTGTGCTGACCTATATCCGTTTTTTCGGTATAGTTATAATTCTTTGTTGCGGTTTTAAGGTCTGACGCAGAAGCAAGGCTGATAGCGTTGAACTGCTGCTGCGTGCCTCTGTAATTAACGGTTTTTACGCTTCCTGCTTCAAAATTGTACTTGCCGATTGCGGTAAGTTCTGCAGGAATTGTAATTGTTTCAACAGCTGTGCAGCCATCGAAAGCAGCCTGTGCAATTGACGTGATGCCGCTGCCGAATACAAGTGTTTTAAGTCCTGAGCAAGCAAGGAACGCATTGCCGAGTTCGGTTACAGAGTCGGGGATTACAACGCTGCCGAGATTTACGCAGCTACGGAATGCACTTCCCTTAATTGTTTTAACGCTGCAGGGAATTACAACAGATGAAATGCCGCTTGACTGGAATGAGGACTCACCGATAAATGTAACACCATACGGAATTGTTACGTTGCCGAGTGATGAGCAACCCAAGAAAGTTTCCGCCTCAATTCTCTTTACACCTGACGGAATGTTAACGCTGGTAAGTGCCGAACATCCGTTAAAAGCACTTCTGCCGATTGACGTTACAGTGGACGGAACAGTAATGCTCTTAAACTTGTCTCTTGAAGTCATATTCTTAGAAAATGCGTAATCGCCGATGCTGACAACTGTTTTGCCGCCGAGAGTTGCAGGAATATTGATATTTACGTCGCTGCCTGTATATGCGGTAATCTGCACGCCGCCTTCTACATCTGCAAAGTAGTAATTATTAATATAGTTCTTTGCTGTTTTTACAAAGCCGCAGGTTGAGCAGGTGTAAACCGTGTTGCCGTCAACAATTTTTTCGTTAAACGTATGCGTCTCAACATTTGACTTGTCGCCGCACTGCGAACAGGTTTTGAAGTGCGTTGTTGCGTCGTATTCCAATCCACCGTAGGAGTGAGAGCAGTTTACGGTAAACAGATTGTCTGCGGATTTTGCGATAATTCCTCTGCCGAGTTTAGTTACAGTGAACACGTTTGCACCCATTTTTACAGTTACGCTGCCGCTGAACTCGTAGTTTTTGTCGGGAACAAGGATTACCGTTGCACCGTAGTTGCCGTAAGTAACCTTTTCGCCGAGCGGGATTGACTCGCCGTTACGTGTAAAGCTACACATAGCACTGATGTGAGGTGTGAGCGAAACGAAGTGGTCGCTGTTCAGCACATCACCCTTTGAAATTGCCTCTGCACTGAGGGTTACTGAACTGATATAAGTGTAGTCGCAGTTAAATATTCTTTCAAACTGCTGAACTACCGACTTGTCACGGCCCTTATACTGCGTGCCTGTTACAACGGTACCGTTAAAATCGCAGCTTACTGTATCTGCAAGAGCGTAGCCTGATGCTGCACCTGTAACAGCCACTGCCTTATACTTGTGACCTGCCACAAACTTTGAGTCCGATGTGAGCAATTTGTCGGAACTTGATGAATCGGTTACGTCGTACCAGTTAACGTAGTTGCCGTTAACCTTCCACGGGGCGAGGTTTGCGGTTGTTGAAACCAATTCGTAATTTACAGTTTCGCCCGGTACGGGATTCATAACAGAAAAGTTGATACTGCCGATTGTTTCTGCTGCATTTGCAGTGAATGTAAGACCTGTCGTCATACTTAAAAGCATCATTACCGACAGGAATAGTGATATTACCTTTTTCATATTTTGCTCCTTTCTTATTACAAGGTATACTTCATATAATATTTTAAACTATTATAATGCAAAAGTCACTGGCACAAGTGCCAGTGACTTTTAAGCAATACAATTATCTTTTAGTCGTTTTAAAGGTTTTAACAGGCGACCACGAAGAATAGTATTTTGTTGTTCTGCCGCTGACTTTTACATCTTTGTAAGTGCGGATTTTAAAGTAGTACTTTGTATTCTTTTTGAGACCTGTAATCTTTTTGACAGTTGTTTTGTTGCTTGTGACTGTAACAGTTTTGTTGCCCGACTTAAAGCCCGGTGAAGTTGAGTACATAATCTGATAACCCGTAGTGCCTTTTGTTTGCTTATTCCACTGAGGCGAGATATAGCTTTTACCTGCTGCAGCAGTTTTAAGCAGAGCTGTACCTTTGGGAAGAATTGTGTAAGTTACAGTTTTGCCACCCGAATAATTGCCCTTGTAGGATACTCTGACGGTATATTTCCCTACCGCTCTTGGGGTTAATGAGCTGTATGTCAAAGTGTAATCGGTATTGTTTTTAAGGAGTTTTGAACCGTCGTAAACTTTAACGGTTGGCTTGTGCACCTTGCCGTCATAAGTATATTTGTCAGCCGAAATAAGTACCTTGCCGGATTTTGAAAGTGCCTTTCTCAGAATCTTGAAAGTGCCTGTCCACTCACCGCCGTAATTACCAATGCCTTTGATAGTATAAGTTGCAGTACCTGCGTTGATGTTATTTTTGTAAGTAACTGTATAATCCTTGCCGTAAACAAGTTTTTCGTAGCCGTCGTAAACTTCCTGAACTGCCTTTTTCTGAGTTCCTGAATATGTGTACTTGTATGTGTCGGATATGCCTATAACCGAGCAGGAGTTAATGTTATAAGGACACACACCGAGGTCTACTGTAAAGAAGTATGTGCCTTTTATATACTCGCCGAAAGGTGAAGTGCCGCTTACAGTTGCAGAAACGCCGTTTACTGTGCCTTTAATCACATTTAGTCCTTCAAACTCATATAAATCCGTGCAGGTTACCGCAACAGTAAGTTTGTATAAATGGCCCGCAATAAACCGTGAGCCGATTTTATCCACGTATGAATCTGCTGTTTCATCATAGTAACACACACCGTTTTCACATACTGAGGAGGTGAGATAATCGCTCTTTGTGTACTTTGAAGGCTCTTCAGAATTTGCAAAGAAAACAGGCATACCGCCACTGACATAGTCAAGGTCAACGCTCATTTCAACAACGTTTACCTTATCAATAAGGGAATAGTCTGCATATGCTGTAATATACCTTGAGGCGTCCTTGCCGTCTGTCATAATTACGGTTGCGTCACTGCTGTAAAACGAAACTGTAATATCGGGTTGCGAATCGCCGTCAACTTTGAATTCGTAGCCATCTTTTGCAACAATTGTTACATAAGCACGGTAAATTTTACCTGACTCAAATTTATCTGCTGCACTAAGAGTATATCCGTCGGTTACGCAGTACCATTTAACAAGGTTATTTATGTACTGAGAATCCCCGGATGCGTCAATATCGTATTTTGAACTTTCAAAACTATAAGTATTGTAATTTTTGCTTGCGGCACTTGCTGTTTCACCGATTGCAGGAACAGCTACGTTGATACGTGCCGTTTCAATCAAAACAGGCTCTTCACAGGTAAATGTTGCACTTGCAAGAATCTGATTACCTATTGCACCGTCAATTTCGGTAACATCTGCATTCTTGTAGCCAAAGTAGTATGTGCCGTCAATTTCTTCACCGTCAACCGAGAATCTGATTGCTGCACTGACTCTGCCTTCTGAGGTGGCGAAAACATATCCGTCATCGCTGGCAAGAGCAACTGTAAGGGTATAGGCGTGGCCTGCTGTAAATGAATCGCTTTCAGAAAGATACCTCAGACTTGTTTCGTCATACCAGCTTACGCCGTTTATAAACGGTCTGTTATTGTAGTCGGTGTAAACAAAAGTATGGCTGTCGCTTGTAGTGCTGAAATCAAAGCAGGGTTTTCTGCCGACTGCAGGGTTTACGTTTTGAGTACTTCCCGAATTGTTAAAAATATCAGCGTTATTGATAGTTTCCATAGCGAATACGCTGACGTTCATACTGCCGAAAACACTGAATATCATAAGAACCGACAGTAAAACTGATAGTGTTTTTTTCATAACATAACCTCCTTGAATTACATTTTAATATGTACTACCTCAATTTATATAATAATAAAACAAATCATAAATGTCACTGGCACAAGTGCCAGTTATTTATTTTTATAAGCAAACGGAGGCAAATGCGAAGGTCAAAGATTTTCTGACCTATGCAGGTTTTCTGTATAAATCGGCAAAAAAATATTTTTTTGAGGTTTTTACCGTCCAATTATGCGTAAAACGTGCATAAAACCGTCCGTTTTCACCCTAATAGTGAAGGGCGTTTTTACAAAACACCTTCGTGGTTAAGCTGAGTAAGGAAAGGAAAAAACTATGGCAAGACGCAAAAAAAGTACAAAGGAAATTGTTGAGCAGGGGTTGCTTAAGCTCGCAACGGGCGACATCTGCGACGCTGTTTCGCTGCTGTATATGAGCGACGAGGAGGTTATTGAAAAACTTCCGAAACTGAACTTATTTAATGTGAGCGAAATAAAGAAACCCAAAGGCGGCGGACTTGAAATAAAATTTTTTGACCGCATAAAAGCGTTTGAACGGCTGAGCACTGCAGACAGTGCCGAAAGAAGCGAGGAGCTTGGCTTTTATCAGGCACTTGAAAAGAGCATTGAAAACGCAGGGGGCGAAATCCCGAAATATGATTAAGTTCAAAGCATTTTCAAAAAAGCAGCTTGTTACTCTCAACTGGTGGTGCCGGGGCAGTGCTTACGAAAACAAAAACGGAATTATTTGCGACGGTGCCGTTCGTTCGGGCAAAACGCTTTGTATGTCCGTTTCGTTTATCGGGTGGGCTTTTTACCGTTTCAGCGACACCTCGTTTGCACTCTGCGGCAAAACCGTATCGTCGCTGAGGAGGAATGTGGTAACGCCGCTTGTACCCATTCTCAAGGCACTCGGTTTTTCGGTTGAGGAAAAAATCAGCCGCAATTTTCTTGAAATCAGGAAGGGCGGCGTGCAAAACAGATTTTATCTGTTTGGCGGCAGGGACGAAAGTTCCGCCGCACTTATTCAGGGTATGACCCTGGGCGGCGTTCTTTTTGACGAGGTTGCACTGATGCCCCGTTCGTTTGTTGAGCAGGCACTCGCAAGGTGTTCGCTCGACGGTGCAAAGTACTGGTTCAACTGCAATCCCGAGCATCCTTTTCACTGGTTTTATAATGAGTGGATAAAAAAATCAGAGCAAAAGAATATGCTTTACCTGCACTTTACCATGGATGACAACCCTTCCCTTTCCGACGAGGTGAAAAACCGCTACAAAAACCTATACTCAGGTGCGTTTTACGAGCGTTTTGTGGAGGGCAAATGGGTTGCGGCAGACGGACTTGTGTACCCGATGTTTGACCCCAAGCGGCACATTAAGACCACAGACGGCTTTGACAAATACTATCTGTCGTGCGACTACGGAACGGTCAACCCGTTTTCGCTCGGGCTGTGGGGGCGAAACGGCGGCAAGTGGTACAGGATTAACGAGTACTACCACTCGTCAAGAGACAAGGGCGTGCAGCTCACCGACGAGGAATACTACACGGAACTTGAGGAGCTCGCAAAAGGCAAAGACATCACCGCCCTTGTAATCGACCCGTCAGCCGCATCGTTTATTGAAGTTGTACGAAGGCACGGCAAGTACAAAATAATAAAGGCGGACAACGACGTACTGAGCGGAATAAACAGAGTTTGCTCGGCACTTAAAAGCGGCGAGATATTTATATCTCCCCTGTGCACCGACGCAATACGTGAATTTTCCGTTTACCGATGGGACAACGGAATAAAAAAAGACGCACCTAAAAAAGAAAACGACCACGCAATGGACGACATACGCTACTTTGTTCACACCGTGCTTGGTAAAAGCGGCGACGACTGTTCGTTTTCCATTGCAGTAGAAAGGAAGTGAAGTCTTGGGCATTTTCAGAAAATCCAGAGAGGACAAGCCTGCCGAACTCAACGCAGGCAGCACTGCGATTATGACGAGTTCCGTAAGCTCGCACCCGTTCAGACAAATCGGCAGCTACGTGCCGATGACGGGCACGAACGGCAGAGTATACAAGTCGCTGCGTGAGGCGGTGCCTATTATTGACGCTGCAATTTACAAGATTGTACGGCTTATGGGCGGCTTTGAATTCTGCACGGGTAATGACGGGCTCGACAAAAGCATAAACGAATTCTTTGGCAGAATAAACGTTGGAGGTAATCAGACGGGTATTCAGGCGTTTGTGGATAACTACGTTGAGCAGTTGCTTACCTACGGCAGTGCCGTTGGCGAAATGCTTTACAGCGACAGCGGCTTTTACGCCTTATATAACGGCGAACTTGAAGTGCTTGACGTAAAGCGTAAAAAAAACAGCATTGAGCCTGAATTTTTCAACACTTCATCGGGCAGACCCGTTGCGATTAAAAATCCCGAAAAGCTGCTGTTTTCGGTGCTTAATCCCGAACCCGGGAACCTGCTTGGCACAAGTCTGCTCAGCGGTCTGCCGTTTGTGAGCGACATACTGCTGAAAATTTACAACACAATCGGCATTAACTGGGAGCGAGTTGGCAATCTGCGTTATGCTGTTACGTACAAGCCGCAGAACGACGGCACCGACAAGGCGTTTGCAAAAGAGCGTGCAAACCAGATGGCTGAGGCGTGGAAGGACGCTATGAGTTCAAAGGACAGAGTCAAGGACTTTGTTGCAGTAGGTGACGTTAAAATCAGCGTAATCGGTGCCGATAACCAGATACTCGACAGCGAGGTCCCCGCAAGGCAGATGCTTGAGCAGATTATAGCAAAGACGGGACTTATGCCGTATATGTTCGGACTCAGCTGGTCAACTACCGAGCGTATGAGTCAGCAGCAGGCGGATATACTCACAACCGAACTTGAGGCGTACAGGCGAATTGTAACGCCCGTTATTGAAAAAATCGGGCGTGTGTATCTTGCGTTAAACGGCATCACTGCACCGCTTGAGGTAAAGTGGGACGATATAACTCTTCAGGATGAAACACAGCTTGCTCAGGCAAAGCTGTACAATGCCGAGGCAGACAAAATTTTAACGGAGGTGAACGGCGTTGAATAGCAAAACCGACATCGAAAAAATCAACAGTTTTTCACGCAAAAAACTGACTGAAAGCGACGTGTATATTTTCACCGTAAAGCTCTGCAACAACGACGTTGACAGGGACTATGAAAAGTTTTCGCTTGCAGCACTGGACGAACTTGCTCCGCTGTTTGTGGGCAAGACGGGTATTTTTGACCACTCGATGAAGAGCGCCGACCAGAAGGCAAGAATTTTTGACGCATTTGTTGAGCGTGAAGACGGCAGAACGACTCTTGACGGCGAGCCGTTTTACAATCTGAAAGCAAAGGTATATATGCTCAGAAACGAAAGCAACAAATCGCTTATTGAAGAAATTGAGGCGGGTATTAAAAAAGAGGTTTCGGTTTCGTGTTCAATGAGCGAAAGCCGATGCTCAGTTTGCGGCAAAGACAAACGAAGCGGAGAATGCACGCACAAAAGCGGAGTACGCTACGGCGACCAACTAGCTTTTACGGTTCTGGGTTCGCCCACCGACGCTTATGAATTCAGTTTTGTTGCAGTACCTGCACAGCGTGAGGCAGGAGTGACAAAGGCATTTGGAACAAAGGAGTATGATATGGAAAACGTATTGGCGACCATTAAGTCCTGTGCGGGTGAGGTTACTCTTACAAAAGCACAGGCAGACGAAATCGCATCGTACATAGAGGAACTCAGAGAGGGTGCAAAACTCGGCGAGGACTACAAAAAGATGCTGTCAAAAGATGTTGCGGGCAGACTTGCACTCGCACTGCCGCAGGTTGACGCATCGCTTCTGAAGTCGGTCACCGCAGTTATGACGGTTAAGGAACTTTTAGGTTTCAAAGAGGGACTCGGCTGCGGCGGGATAACTCCGCAGCTTGCAAAAAGCGATGAAAAACAGAAGAACAACGACTATTCTCAGTTCAGAATATAGGAGGTAAAAATGAACATTTCTTTTAAAGGTTACAAAAACAACACATTAACCGTAGAGGCTGACGGCAGCCTTACCGTAGGCGTTCCGGTAACACTCAGTGCTGAAGGCAAGGCTATTGCCGCAGGTGAAAACAAAGACTTTATCGGCGTATGCACAGCAATACGAAACGGCTGGGCAAGTGTTCAGACCGACGGTTACATTGAACTCAAATACACAGGCACCGCACCGAAGTGCGGCATTGAAAAACTCTCTGCTGCAAGCGACGGAAAAGTTAAAGTTACAACGGGCGACGCATATGCGTATTACAAGGTGCTGAGCGTTGACAGCGACGAAACAACCGTAGGATTCATTCTTTAATAAACAGGAGGTATTAAACTATGGCATATGATAATTTAAAAATTGAAAAAGAGCTTTACACATCGGGCAAAAGCTTTACTCAGGCACTCGAGAGTCTTGACCCATCCGAAAACTATGCGGGTACTTCACTCGAAGGACTTGACGCATACCAGCGTCAGCTCAAACGTTTCGACATCAAGGTGTCGGGTGCTGACTCAGACACAGTTTCAAAATTCTTCCAGACTTCAGACTCATCGGCGCTCTTCCCCGAATATGTGGCAAGAGCAGTAAGACAGGGTCTTAACGACTCGGATATCGTAAGCCAGATGGTTGCTGCCACAACAAACATCGACTCACTCGATTACAGAGCTGTTGAGAGCATTGTTGACGAGGACGTTGTGCCTGATGAACATATTATGGAAGGCACATTCATCCCTGAAACCACCGTTAAACTCAAGGACACGCTCACTCCGCTCAACAAAAGGGGCAGAATGCTTGTTGCGTCTTACGAGGCTGTTAAGTTCCAGAAACTCGACCTTTTCACCGTAATCCTCAAGCAGATTGGCGACTACATCGCAAGATGCCAGACGTACGACGCAATCTCAACAATTTACAAATTCAAGAGCGAAGATATTCACAATCTTACAAACGGTCTTACATACGACGCTATGGTGGACTTCTGGAATCTTTTTGACCCGTACAATCTCACCACCATCATCACCGACGCAGCCACTATGGCTGAACTGCTCAAACTTGACGAGTTCAAGGATGCAGTTGCAGGTCAGAACTTCCACGGCACAGGCTCTATGATTACGCCTTTTGGTGCAAATCTTATTAAAGCAAAGTGCCTTGCGGGTTCAAACACAATCATCGGTCTTGACAAGAATTATGCAATTGAAAAAGTGCAGGCAGGCGACGTTATTACCGACTTTGACAAGCTCATTGACCGCCAGCTTGAGCGTGCAACAGTTAGCTGTATCGCAGGTTTTTCACCTATTTTTGAAGGTGCGTCACAGATAGCAGCCTACGAATAAGAGGTGCTGTTATGATTAACACCGAGCGAATTAAAAGCACACTCAGCACCATTTCGGGACTCAGTGCCGAGGAGATTGAAAACTACGACGTTCTTGTGAAAAACTCTGCTGCTGTAGTGGAGAACGCACTCATTGACACAAGTTTTGAAGATGACGACAGAATCATTTATCTTGCGGCAACGAGGGCTTACTACAATCTTATGCTCACGGGCGTAAACGCCGACGACGTGAGTGAGTTTGCGGCAGGCGACGTCAAAATCAGTCTGCGTTCGCAACCTGCCGAAAGTGCGTTAAAGCTGTACAGAGAGGCGGCTGAGGCAGCGGGTTCGATGGTGTATGACAGCGGTTTTGTTTTCAGAGGTGTTTGATATGCACGATTTCAGACAAACTATTAAGAAATATCTTAATACGGTTGGCAGAGAGGCAACCGTTGTTTGTTCAGACGGCGGCGAAGACACGTTCTTCGCCGTTGTTGAACAGACCTGGAAACGAAACAAAACAAATTTTGACGACAGAAAAACCCGTGCAGGCAAAGTATATAACGAATACTGTGAGATTTTGTGTCCGTACGACATAAATCTGATGTCGTACAGCAAAAACGACATTTTTATTATTGACGGCGAAAAGTATATTCTTTGCCGACGGGAAGCGGTAAACGCTCTTGGCAAGATACAGTTTTACAGAGGGATTATCAAAAAAATAAGGGAGGCTGACGTAAATGTATTTATCACAGGCAGTTGAGGCATACGTTAACATTTTAAAGGCGTATCCGCTGCTTAGCGGCAACTACATAATAGCCGCATACCCCGACGCATATATCCCTAATCCGTCCGACAAGGCTGTGATTGCTGTTTCGCCTGCGGGGATTGACTGCAAGGCTGTCGGTATAGGAAACAACGTTTACCACGGCGAATTCAGAATAAGGGTGGACGTGTATATGTCCAACAATCAGTCGCCTTGCGTGAGTGCAGTTATGGGCAACGTTATTAATGCGATTGCAGCTGTATATCCCTGCAAGGTTGAAGCAGGCGAAATCATATCGAGCGACAGCAGTTCTTGTTACAGAACTCACTGCGTCTTTACGTACAAGGGCAAATTGGAATACGGAGGTACAGATGGCTGATACAGTAAACACAGAAATTGACCGCACCGCAGCTGAAGAACTGAGCGACTACCTGTTTCTTGACTCGGGGCGGTACGACACAATAACAAGAGGTGATGACGAATGACGGCTATGAAAATGAGTTACAAGGGGTTTTTGTTTGACGTAAACCCCTCTTCAATTAAAACACAGTTCGGCAGGCAGATTGAAACTAAAACCGTGCCTTTTGGTTTTGGCAGGAGCAGTGAAATCTGCCGTATGCCTGCAAAGATTAGCGGCAGCGGTGTTTTTTGCACTGCGGACGCAGGCGAAAAGGCTTTTGAACTGATGCGGATATTTGAAAAAGGCGGCTCGTCATATCTTTTTGTGCCTAAACTCGCACCAATGAAGGCATATTTTACCGACCTTACGATGAGTGTAAACGCCGAGACTCAAAGCATTGAGTATTCGTTTTCGTTCACGGAGGACTGCAGCGAAAAGAAAAGCCGCTACCGTTTTGGCTACACCTATGCAAAAAGCGGCGAAAACCTTTTTGACATAGCAAACCGCTGCTGTGTGGAGGCTGAAAAACTGTTTGCGGCAAATGACTTTATGGATATGTTTTCGGTACAGGAGGGCGATAAGGTTTGGCTGCAATAATCATAAATATTGAGGGAAAAGACGGAGAAAAAGCCGTAATCACCGAGCCGCTTTACTTTGAACTCTGCACCGACATTGATGTGCCGTGCGACGGACTGCGGCTTCGTTTTACGAGCGGTGAAAAGCCGTTTGAAATAAACCGTATCACAGTTATGCTGAACGGCGAAAAAGTTTTTTACGGGCTTTGCGACAGGCAGGAATATTCTGCAGATGAAAAGGGCTTTAACGTATTTATTTACGCACGCTCCTCTGCCGCTCTGCTGGTTGATAATGAGGCGAGCCCGTGTGCCTACTGCTCGCCGAGTGTAAACGTGCTTTATCACGCAGAGGCTAAGACTCTGGGTTTTAAAAACAGACTTCCGGACCTTGTCTGCAGACACGACTACACCGTTGAAAAAGGCACAAGCTGCTACGCATCCGTTAACGAATTTGTTAAAACGCTTACGGGCAGAAACATAAGAATAAACTGTGACAACGAACTTGTTATACCCGACGGCAAAAACACCGTTTTGCTTGACGGATACACTGTTCTGAGCGAAAGCCGACGTATAAACCGCTACAAACCGATTACGCAGATTGACTACAAAATAAATGGCGACGCATCTTTTTGCAGACATATAAAAAGCCGCACGGCAGAAAGCCTGAATATTCAGCGTAGGCGAAAACTAAACGTGTCGTCGCTGCCTATGTGGCAGCAGGAATACGCACTTAACGAGCGTATTTGCGACTCGCTGAAAGGATATACCGAGGTACGGATTGTGCTTGACGGGTGTAACTGTTTTGAGCTTTACAGCGAGGCGGTATACCGCTCTTCAAAACTCGGAAGTCTTGACGGTTACCGTCTGAAAAAGGTGACGGTTATCAAAAATGCAAACGGTGAAAAGACAGCACTTACCTTTACCAAAACAACCGAAGCGGAGGCGATAAGCTATGTGGCTAAGTAGAATAGCGGCAAAGAGTTTTGCAAACAGCAAAGCGGAAAAGAGCAGCGTTACAATAGCAGGCACGTCCGAAATAGAAACGCTCAAGGGAGCAAACGCAAGGAGCCTCAGTTCGTATTCCCCGTACGGCTACACCTCGTGCGTGCCGACGGGCGAAGAGGTTGTTGTGGTCCCTGCCTCTGACGGTGAAGTTGTGCTTGGTACAAGGTGTAAGGCAAGCACGCTTGACGGCGGTGAAGTTATGATTGCCTCGCTCGGCGGTGCAAAAATCGTACTGAAAAACAACGGCGACGTTGTCATAAACTCGCTTATCATTGATAAAAACGGGGTGATTCACAATGACTGACAAACTCATTAACGGCGACTACCGTATTAAAACGGGCGAAAAGGCTCTTGTGCAGTGCGACTATACGGACGAGTTGTTTCAGGACGCTTACGTACTTCTTTCGGCAAGGCTCGGCAAGTTTTATCCAAACAAGAACTTCGGTTCAAGAATAAACGAACTGAAAAACGAAAAACCGCTTGCAGAATATATTGAGGCGTACGCAAGGCAGGCACTTTCGGAACTTGACGGAGTATACGTCAAAGCCACAGACGTGATAAACGGTGCGGCAGTATTTACACTAAAAGCAAACAATACGGAAGGACAGGTGATAATTCGTTTTGGAAATAACTTATGATAAAATTCTGCAGAATATGCAGAACACATTTTTTGAAAAAAGCGGCGAGAACGCCGAACTGCTTAGCGACCTCGGACTGAGATTTCAGACCGTAGCAAGCGAATTGTTTAATATTGCGTGCTTCGGTGACTTTGCACTAAGACAGGCGTTTGTGCAAACCGCAGGCGGCGAATATCTGGACAAGCACGCCGCAATGAGAAATATGCAACGCAAGACCGCTGCCAAAGCAAGCGGCGAAATCACTTTTTATGCTGCCGAAGAAGTTGAGGAGGACATAGAAATCCCCGAAAACACAATCTGCTCTGCAAGCGGTCGTGAGTACATTCAGTTCAGGACTACGCAGGCAGGCATAATTCCCGTTGGCGAAGCGAGTATTACCCTGCCCGCCGAAGCACTTGAAAACGGCAGCGTCTACAACGTAAAAGCGGGCGACATTACGGTACTTGTAAACCCGCCCGGGTACGTTGACAGAATTGAAAACGCATTTGATTTCAGCGGCGGCTGGGACGACGAGAGCGACGAATCGCTGCGTAAAAGGCTACTCGCCTCTTACAGCGTTCCGCCTACAGGATTTTCACGCAAGAGCATTGCCGAATGTATTATGAAGCTTGACGGAGTGCTTGACTGTAACGTAATCAAGCGTTCGGCAAACACGCTTGACGTGTGCGTAAAAACAAAAAACTCCGCAATCAGCGAAGAACTTGAGGCGGCAATCGAAAACGCTCTTCTTGTGGCTGAAATCACAATTTCACGCATCGATATATCACAGGCACTACGCCGTGAATACGAACTTAAAATTGCTGTGACTCCGCTTAACGGCGACGGGCAGAATACCGCTGAAAAAATCAGGGCGGCTGTAAAAAACTATACCGACGGCATAAGAATCGGTGAAAGCGTTAATCTTGCCGAAGTATACCATCTTGCGTCACACACTGCGGCAATAAAGGACTGCACCGTAAGTTCGCCCGACGCAACAGACGGAATTATTGACGGCACAGAAAATTCGTATCTGGTGCCGTATGAAATCACGGTGGAATGTTATGAATAGTATTTTTTTACGTATGAAAAAGCTGCTTGAGGAAAGCGGAATATCCTTTACCGAAGGCGGCATATCAAACGCCGAAACATATGCATATGCAAGTGGACTACACTACGTTACAAATTATCTTCGTACTGCGTTTTACGGACTTTTTCTCGAAAACAATTCTGAAGCTAAAAGCTATGCTTTTTTGCTTAACATTGACCCCGAAAGATACACTGACGAAGGGCTGGTAAACGAGATTAAGAGGCGGCTTGCGATGCCGTTTGGCGAAGGCACATTAGAAGAATTTGAGGACGCTTTTGCAGCAGTAGGCTCGGGCACTTACAGTCTGTTTGCAGACCCTGACGACGGGTTTGCAACAATAGTTTTTTCGGGTGTGAGTGCAGGCGACCTGCCGCAGCTCGGCAAATTCATTGAAGCGTACACCTGCAACTCTAACCGTATTCTTTACGACGGTGACGGAATGGATTTTGACGCATGGGACAACTGGGGTCAGTGCTGGCATAAACTTGACAGGATGGCACTGCCGTTTAACATAATTGACAGATTAAGGAGTGATATGATTGAGCAGCACTAATAAAACAGGGTATCTTGGACTGAACAGCTGGCTTGGGTCGGACGTGCCGAATCACGACGACTTTAACGCCGACAACAGAATTGTTGACGACGCAGTCCGTGACCACAACGAAAACGAAGACATACACACAACCGCAGACGAAAAAGCAGCGTGGAACCAGCCGTTTGTAATCACGTCTTTTACAGGTAACGGCAACTCCACAAGAAACATAACAATCACAAACAGTTTTGAGCCGAGCTGGGGTATTATCTTTAAGGCGGGCTACACGCCGACAGTTGTTGATATTGACAACCGCAGCAAGTACAACTACTTTGGCTTTTTTACAAAAAACGGCTCAAACATCGGTCTTACTCTCAGCGGAAAGAAACTCACCGTAACGCAGTCGGCAATATCAATTCTCGGCAACGAGATGCGTAACTATAACGAAAACGGCTCGCCTTACGTTATAATTGCTTTCAGATAAAATAAAAACTTTACAACGGGGCGTGATTGTACTATAATAATTGTCGAAAAAATTTAAATTGCACAGAGGACAGATTTATGGCAGTTTTTAGAGCATTCAGGGCATTTCGCCCCGCTGAAAAAAATCAGGCACTTATCCCTGCACTCCCCTACGATGTTATGAACACCGAAGAGGCAAGAGAAATGGTAAAAGGCAATCCGCTGTCATTTTTACACGTGGATAAGGCACAAATTGACTTTGCAAAAGGCTTTGACCAATACTCTCACGAGGTTTACGAAAAAGCCAAGAGCAATCTTCTTGCACTTGAAGAAAGCGGCAATATGGTGCAGGATGAAAAGCCCTGCCTTTACATTTACCGTCAGGTAATGAACGGCAGAGCACAGACGGGTATTGTGGGTTGTGCGTCGATTGACGATTACAAAAACAACGTAATCAAAAAGCACGAACACACTCTCGCAAAAAAAGAGCAGGACAGAATTAACCACGTTAACATCTGCGACGCTAACACGGGTCCCATCTTTCTGACTTACAGGGCGTCTAACGACATTAACGAAATAGTTTACGCCTGGACAAGAAGTCACGACGCAGTGTACGACTTTACTGCCGACGGCGTTAAGCAGACCGTGTGGGTTGTTGACGACAGCGATGTTTGTAAAACGCTGCAGAATGCGTTTGGTGAAATTCCCGCACTTTATATTGCAGACGGTCACCACCGCTGTGCGTCAGCCGTGAAAGTTGGCGAAATGAGGAGAAAGAGCAACCCGAATTACACGGGCGACGAGGAGTTCAACTACTTCCTTGCGGTTGCTTTTCCCGACTGCGACCTCGAGATTATGGACTACAACAGGGTTGTTAAAGACCTTAACGCTTACTCGCTTGAAGGGTTTATCAAAAAAATCAGCGACAAGTTTACGGTAACGGAACTCGGCGAGTGCAAACGCCCTGCAGAAAAGCACACGTTTTCGATGTACTGCGAAGGCAAATGGTACACGCTGAAGGCGAAGGAAGGCACGTTTGACGATACCGACCCGGTTGCAAGACTTGACGTATCTATTCTGCAGAACAATCTGCTTGGTCCCGTGCTTGGAATTGACAATCCAAAAACGAACGAACGCATTGAGTTTATAGGCGGAATCAGAGGGCTTGGCGAACTCGAAAAGCGTGCAAGCAGCGATATGAAAATCGCATTTGCTATGTATCCCACAACGGTTGACGACCTTATGTCAATCGCAGACGCAGGCAAGATTATGCCACCGAAATCCACTTGGTTTGAACCAAAACTCCTTTCGGGACTCTTTATCCACCACTTATCATAAAACAACGGCAACCTCGTCTGAGGCTGCCGTTTTTGTTATACTTTTTCTATTTGCCAGATTACCGACTGGAGCGGGTCTGAAAGTCGCATTGTCAGCGGTACGTTCATCAGGTACGCACCGCTGCGGAGTACCTCGCCGTCGGGCGTTTTGATTTTGTATGTTGCGGTTTCGTCAAGTCCTTTGAGATTCAGTGTTTTGAACTGACGGTTGAAGAACGACGTCGCCGTTGAACAGATGAACAGCACGCTTTTTGTTTTGTCGTGACTGACATACTGATTTGCGTACATTCCGTCGCTGCGGTAGTTCTTAAGACGGTAAAGTTTACCGAACTGCACAAGTTCACGTATTTCTTTATAAAGTGCGATATAGTGCTTGCACTTTTCTATATCTTCGTCGGTGTATCTGAGCAGGTTTGAGCCGATTGAAAGCGAGCCCTGCATAGACACGTTAAATCTGAAATCGAGCGAAGTCGGACGGCTGCCGCTGTTCCAGTCGGTCACCCACGCACGCATACTCTTGCGGGGATAGAGCATAGAAAATCCACGCTGAATTTCAAGGCGGTCAACGGGGTCGGTATTGTCCGAAGTCCACGCCATATCAAAATGCTCAAGAGCACCGTACTCCGCTCTGCCGCCGCCTGACGAGCAGGCTTCAATCTGAAGATACGGATACTTTTCTTTAAGTCTGTCTGCGATATCATAAACAGCAAGTGTGTGCAGGTACCACAAATCACGCTGATTTTCGAGGTTGGGAGCACCGATTTCGGAAAACGGGCGGTTCATATCCCACTTTATGTACTTTATGTTATGCGAAGCAACCATTTTGTCCATTACGTCAAAGACATACTGCTTAACTTCGGGCATAGTGAGATTGAGCACAAGCTGATGCCTGAGAAGGCTCGGCTTTCTTGTGTCGTAGTGATACACCCATTCGGGATGCTCACGGTACAGGTCGGAATCGGCGTTGACCATTTCGGGTTCAAACCACAGACCGAAGTCCATACCGAGTTTGTTTACGCCGTCGATGAGTTCGTCGATTCCGTTAGGGAATTTTTCGGAGTTTACGTACCAGTCGCCAAGACCTGCCCAGTCGTCTTTACGCTGACCGAACCAGCCGTCGTCCATAACAAAGAGTTCGCAGCCGATTTCTGCGGCGATTTTTGCAAGTCTGAGCTGATTTTCAACGTTTACGTCAAAGCCCGTTGCCTCCCACGAATTGTAAAGAACTGGCAGCGGCTTATCGGCAAAATTCTTTGGCAGAATATTATTAATGGCAAAGTCGTTCATCTGGTTGCTCATTTCGGCAAAGCCGTTTGTGTAGCCAATGTACGCCTTGGGGGTTGTTACGCTTTCGCCCGCACCAAGGAGCATAGAAAAGTCAAAGTCGTTGAGTCCGAGGGTAACACGGGTTATGCCGATGAAGTCACGCTGTGCCTCCATTTTGAAGTTACCGCCCCAGCCGAGAGTTGCAAAGTAAACGTCGCCGAAGTCTTCGGTTGCGTTTTTGGACAGAATAAGAAACGGCGAGTTTACGTGACCTGCGGTGCCACGGTGGGTTTCAAAACGGATTGAGCCTGCTTTGAACGGCGATGTTTCGAGCTGGAACTCGCCAGCCCACGAGCCGTTTGTGTTTGTGATGTCGTAAATCTGCTCTGTTGGGAGAGTAAGTTCGGCACTCATAAGTTTTTCTATTTTAAGAGTATGCTGCGACTCGTTAATAACGGTTACCGAGCGGGTGATAATATCGTGTTCGGCAGACCAGCGATAGTGAAGGACTACCTTTATGCCGTAAGCCTCGTCCGTAAGGGTGACGTCGAGTTTTCCGTTATCCTGCGATGCGTCTGAAAACGTAAGCACTGTATCACGGCACTTATCAAAATACTCGCACTTAAACGCACAGCTGCGGTAACGTGTTCCGCCGAACGGCGAATATTCCTCGGAGATATAGTCAAGTTCCGAGTGGTTTGAATTGCGTTCCCACTCGGGAGAGATATGGTAGTCGTCAAGCGGTGCCTTTTTGCCCCAGTGAAGATGACGGAGTATACCCTTTTCGTTAACGCCCATTACGTAATGAGTATTTTTTGTTTCGATTAAAAAGATTTGATTTGCCATTATTTAACCCTCCGAAGAATTAGCTATAACTATAATATATTATCCGAAGAAAAATGACAAGAAAAAAATGTAATATTATAACATTGACAAGTATTTGCAAAATTGTTATACTAATTTTGAATAGTTTTGTTTGATGAAAAAAGGTGAAATTTATGGAGAAAAACAGAGTAAGCGTTAAAATTTGCGGCTCAAGTTACACTATTGTTACCGAAGATGACCCTGCATACGTTGAAGAACTTGCAGAACTTATAGATGAGGAAATGCGTTCTGTATCGCAGAGTGCTCCGAGCCTTTCAACTACTCAGTGTGCAGTTCTCGTGGCACTTGACCAGGCAGACGCCTGCAAAAAAGCAACCGCTTCAGCAGACAATCTCAGGGCACAGATTAAGGATTATCTTGAGGACAGTGCCAGAGCCCGTATGGAAGTTGACGTTGCAAGACGTGAAATTGAGCGACTGAGCAGAGAAAACAGCAATCTTCGCAGTAAACTCGCAGACAGATAATTAAAGATTATTTACAGTGGTGATGTGGATGCTTATGCGTCCACATCATTAATATTAAGGCGGTACAAAACAGATGAAAACAGAGATTCTTGCTCCGTGCGGAAGTATGGACAGCCTTATTGCAGCGGTTCGCTGCGGGGCAAACGCCGTATACCTCGGCACAAAGGATATGAACGCACGCCGTGGTGCAGACAACTTTGACAGTGAGCAACTTAAAAATGCAACCGAATATGCCCACTCGCACGGTGTTAAGGTTTACGTAACGCTTAACACTCTTGTGAGCGACGCCGAAATGCAGCAGGCTCACGCCATTGTAAAAGACGCCCTTCTGTGCGGAGCGGACGCATTTATTGTGCAGGATTTGGGTCTTGTAAAAATGATGCGTGAATGTTACCCCAACGCAAAACTGCACGCCTCAACGCAGTGCAGCGTAAACACGCCCGACGGATTCAGAAAACTTGAAGAACTCGGGTTTGTGCGGGCAGTTATTCCAAGAGAAATGAGCCTTGACGAAATCAGGGAAATACGCCGCTGCACCGATATGGAGCTCGAAATATTTGTACACGGTGCTTTGTGTATGTGCGTTTCGGGTCAGTGCTATCTGTCCGCAATGCTCGGTGAACGCAGCGGCAACCGAGGGCTATGTGCCCAGCCTTGCCGCCTTGCATTCAGTGCGGACAATTCGGGCAGCTATGATTTGTCGCTTAAGGATTTGAGCCTTATATCGCACATTAAAGAAATTGAGGATGCGGGCGTAATCAGCCTTAAAATTGAGGGAAGAATGAAACGTCCCGAATACGTTGCGGCGGCTGTTACCGCATGCAAAAAGGCAATTGACGGCGGCTACAAATCAGGCGACGAGGACGTGCTGAAAAGTGTATTTTCACGTTCGGGATTCACTGACGGATATTTTACCGCAAGGCGAAAAGATATGTTCGGCACACGGCGTAAGGAAGACGTTGTTGCGGCAGGCAGCGTACTGAAAGAGCTGTCGCATCTGTATGACAACGAAAAACCGCTACTGCCGATTGATATGGAGTTCACCTGCAAAACGGGTGAGGCAGTAAGGCTGACGGCAACCGCACTCGGCAAAACCGTAAACGTTACGGGAAATGTTCCCGAAAAAGCGATGAACAAGCCGATGACTGAAGAAAGCGTTGCAGCAAGACTGTCAAAGCTCGGAGGAACTCAATTTTACGCAGACAGCATTAAAGTGTGCCTTGATGGCGGACTGATAATTCCCGCAAGCGAGATTAACTCAATGCGGCGTGAAGTTGTAACGCTTCTGAGTAAAGATGCGGTGCAGCCGTTTGAATGCAAAGATTACTCGAGTCGGTACGAAATACCGCATCGCACGGAGAAACCGTATTATACTGCACGCTTTACCGACGCATCGCAGATACCCGCCGGTCACCCGTTCAGGCGAATTTTTCTGCCGATATGGACAAGCGACGAAGATTTTGTCAAGAGCGGTGCAGGAGTTGAAATTCCACGTGGGCTTTTCGGTACGGAAAGCAGGCTCAAAAAAGAACTGACGCACCTGAGAGAAATTGGCGTTACAACCGCACTCTGTTCAAACCTCGGTGCGTACAAAACGGCTGAGGAACTCGGCTTCAAGGCATACGGCGACTTCGGACTCAACATATTCAACAGCGAGGCGGCAAGGCAGTTTAACTCCCCCGTTCTGTCGTTTGAACTGACGCTTGAGCAGGCTGGCAGAATTGCTGCAGAAGATGTTGGAATTATAGGATACGGCAAAGTTCCGCTAATGATAACGAGGAACTGTCCTGTCAAAAATCGCATAGGCTGTGAAAAATGCGGCAAAAAAGGCGTACTTACCGACCGCAAGGGGTATAAATTTTCGGTAAAGTGTTCATCCTATCCCTGTGTGGAGATACTGAACCCGCTGCCGATATATCTGGGCGACCGTATGCACGAGATTAATACGGATTTTGTTCACTTTTACTTTACTGACGAAACTAAAGAACAAGTTTTGCAGTTAGTCAATATGTATAAAAAACAGGAAAAATATCCCAACAAGTACACAAGGGGATTATATTACAGAGGGGTTAAGTAAATGATAATACTTGCATCGCAGAGTCCACGCAGACGGGAACTGCTTAAATACATAACAAACGATTTTGAGGTCAGAGTAAGCGACGTTGACGAAACTTTGCCCGACGGCATTTCGCCGAGCGAGGCAGTTGTGTATCTGTCAGGGATTAAAGCACAGCCGTTTGCGAAAGAAAACGCCACGGTAATAGGCGCCGACACGGTTGTAGCTATTGACGGCAAAATACTCGGCAAGCCCGAAAACGCTGACGCCGCAAGGGATATGCTCAAAGAACTCAGCGGAAAAACCCACAGCGTGTTCACGGGCGTGACCGTAATAAAGGACGGAAAAACTCACTCGTTTTACGAGGAAACACGTGTTACCTTCCACACGCTTACGGACAAAGAGATTGATGACTATATTTTGACGGGCGAGCCGCTTGACAAAGCGGGAGCATACGGAATTCAGGGCTTTGGTTCTCTGCTTGTTGAGGGTATTTGCGGCGATTATTTCAACGTTGTGGGGCTGCCTGTCAGCCGACTAAATCGACTGTTAATGGATATTTGACTGTTATTTGTCTAAAGTGCCGATTTGTTAAAAAAATTATTGAATTTTTGATTTTTTTGTGATAAAATCTTATTAAGGCAAATCGCACATTCCAAATCATTTACCTGAAAGGAGACTGTTATGGCAGCAGATTTACATTGTCACACAAAACTGAGCGACGGGTCGGTAGGCATAGAAGATTTAATAGTTATAGCACACAAAAGCGGAATTGATACTATTGCCATAACAGACCACGACTGTATTGCGGGTACGATAAGAGGGCAGGTTATCGGCAAACGATATGGCGTTACGGTTATTCCCGGAGTTGAACTTTCCGCTTTTGACAGTGACGCAGGAAAAAACGTACACATACTTGCTTACCTTGCAGACGCACCGGACAGACTTGAGGGCATCTGCAAAAGAACGTCTGTTGCACGCAAACGTGCAGGTCAGATTATGATGCTCAAGGTTGCGGCACGTTTTC
Source organism: Oscillospiraceae bacterium (assembly GCA_015065445.1). GTDB lineage: Bacteria > Bacillota > Clostridia > Oscillospirales > Acutalibacteraceae > Eubacterium_R. Next base: position 35,419 of record SVQF01000006.1, read on the forward strand.
CGATTACAAGCGACTTTATTATTTCGCACGCAAGCGGCTCAACAAACCTGTACAGACAGCACATTATGCACGCACTTATGGACGCAGGTTATACGGATAAAATTTTCGGCGACCTGTTTAACACTCTGTTTTCGGAGGCCAGCGAGTCAAACGTTCTTGCACCCACAAAGTATCCTTCGGTTGAAGAAGTTATTGACGAGGTGCACGGTGCAGGCGGAATCGCAGTGCTTGCATATCCAGCCAAGTTTAACAATTTTGACGAGATTGACAAGTATGTTGAAATGGGACTCGACGGAATTGAAGTCTGGTCGCCGTACAATTCGGAAGAGCAGGTAGAAATGCTCACCGCACTCTGTAAGAAGAAAAAACTTCTTATGACGGGCGGTTCGGATTTTCACGGTATTTACGGTAACCACACCGTTACTGTTGGTTCATACACCACGCCGCAGGAACATCTGGACAAGCTGCTTGGTTACAAGGCAAAGAAAAAAAGAGCGGCACGCCGCAAAGAGCGTGAAGCCGCAAAACAAAACGCATAAAGAAAGCCTTTACATTGAAGTACAATGTAAAGGCTTTTTTATTAAACAAATTCTTTTACTACATTTACAATATTCTCTGCAGACAGACCGAACTGCTTAAGCAGGTCTTTTGCAGGTCCCGAATGTCCGAATTCGTCGTTAACGCCTATGCGTTTAACGGGAGTCGGGCATTTTTCACTGAGTGCGGAACATACAGCCTCACCCAGACCGCCGATAATATTGTGTTCTTCAACCGTCACAACCTTGCCCGTTTTCTTTGCCGATTTGATAATCAGTTCTTCGTCAAGCGGCTTGATTGTTGCGATGTTGATAACTTCGGCACTGATGCCGTCTTCTTTAAGCTGCTCTGCGGCTTTAATAGCCTCGGCAACCATAAGACCGTTTGCAACGATTGTGACATCGCTGCCTTCACAGATAACCTCGCCCTTGCCGATTTGGAACTTATAATTTTCGTCGTGGAACACAGGCACTGCAAGTCTGCCGAAGCGAAGGTACACAGGACCTTCGTGGTAGTAAGCGGCTTTTACAGCCTGCCTTGCCTCAACGTCGTCGGCAGGACAGATAACAACCATACCCGGAATAGAACGCATAAGTGCAAAGTCTTCGCAGCACTGGTGGCTTGCACCGTCTTCGCCAACGCTTATGCCTGCGTGGGTTGCACCGATTTTAACATTGAGATGCGGATAGCCTATGGAGTTTCTTACCTGTTCAAACGCTCTGCCTGCGGCAAACATTGCAAAACTTGATGCAAACGGAACAAAGCCCATTGTTGCAAAGCCTGCTGCAACGCACATCATATTTGCCTCGGCAATACCGCAGTTGATATGGCGTTCGGGATAAGCCTTTTTGAAAATTCCTGTTTTTGTTGCGGCTGAAAGGTCGGCGTCAAAAACGATGAGTTTTTCTGCACCTTCGCTGTAAAGTTCTTTTAATGCGTTACCGTAGCTTTCACGGGTTGCGATATTCTTAACTTCTGCCATACCTTACGCCTCCAGTTCCTTAAGTTTAGCACTGAGCTCGTCAACTGCGATTTTGCACTCGTCGTCGTTCGGAGCTTTGCCGTGCCAGTCAACAGCATTTTCCATATACGAAACACCGAGACCTTTGACAGTTTTCATCACTATACCAAAAGGCTTGCCCTGTGTGTTGTGAAATGCCTCAAACGCTTTTTCGAGTTCATCAAAGTCGTTGCCGTTGATAACAACAACCTCAAAGCCAAAGGCTCTGAGTTTTTCATCAATTGGCTCGGCACTCATAACGTCTGCACAGGCGCCGTCAATCTGAAGTCCGTTTGAATCTATGATAACGCAGAGGTTGTCGAGCTTGTACTGGCTTGCGAACATCATCGACTCCCAGACCTGTCCCTCTTCAATCTCGCCGTCGCCGAGAAGCGTATAAACGTTGATATCCTTGCCCATAAGTTTGGCTGCCTTAGCCATACCCGAGGCAACGCTTACACCCTGACCGAGCGAACCTGTGCTCATATCTACACCGGGCACGGTATTCATATTAGGATGACCCTGCAGGTAAGAGCCGATATGACGCAGCGTCTTTAAATCTTCAACAGGGAAAAATCCCTTGTAAGCAAGTGCACTGTACAAACCGGGAGCACAGTGTCCTTTTGAAAGAACAAAGCGGTCCCTGTTCTCCCACTTGGGCTCGTCTGCCTTATAACGCATCTCTGCTCCGTACAGATATGCAAACACGTCTGCAGCCGAAAGTGAGCCGCCCGGATGTCCTGCCTTGGCAGCGTGCGTGCTTTCGATGATGCCGAGACGGATTTGGGTTGCGTACACCTGCAACTCTCTCTTTTTATTACTGTCCATAGGAAAACTCTCCTTTAAAAATGTCATATTCATTGTAACAAAAAATCACAAAAAGTTCAATATTAATAAGTTTATATTGAAATACTTTTACAAATATGTTAAAATAAACTATATTATTTGAGTACAGGAGATGTTTTTTATGAAAATTGCTAACGAATATGCTCCGAGTTTCGATGTTCAGGGTAATACCGATTTTTCGGTAAAAGAAATTACCGACATCTGTAACGACATCGGCCCCCGTAAACCGGGTTCACCCGAAGAGCTGAAAGCACAAAAATTTATGCAGAGAATTCTTGACAAGTACTGCGAAAAGACAGAGATTGAGGACTTCACTCTTCACCGTCAGGGCTTTATGGGATTCATCCCGTTCACCGTATGTATGGGCGTTGCGTCAGTTTTTGTTAACTGGTTCGGCAAATCGTGGATTGCATTTATTATGTGCATTCTCGCATTCATTCCGCTTATTTTTGAATTCCTTATGTACAAGGAATTTGACGATTTTCTTTTCCCGAAACAGACTTCGCACAACCTTATAGGTACAAAAGCACCCAAGGGCGAAGTTAAGCAGAGAATTGTGCTTGTAGGTCACTCCGACAGCCAGTTCGAATGGCCGATTAACTACTACCTCGGCGGACTTCAGGCAAAACTTTTTGTAGAAATTCCTGCTGTTATAGGTCTTGTAATTCAGACAATTTTTGCACTTATCTGCATTTTTGCAGGTGCTAAGGGCAACGTCGGCGACTTTGCAAACGCCGGTCTGTTTTTCAAGATATTCTTTATTGTAAGCATTATCTTTATTCCGTTTGAGATTTCGTTCATCTTCTTCCAGAGCTGGACAAAATCCGTACCCGGTGCGTCAGACAACCTTTCGGGTTGCTACGTAGGTATCGGCACTCTCAAGGCTCTGCGTGAAGCAGGCGTTGACCTTGAACAGACAGAGCTTATGGTAATCTGCTCAGGCTCTGAAGAGGCAGGTCTCAGAGGTGCAAAGGCATACGCAAAAAGACACGAAAAAGAACTTAAAGACATCCCTTCAATCTGCATAGGTCTTGACACCTTCCGTGACCTTGAGGATATGGCAGTTTATGACAGAGACCTTTCGGGTACTCTTCAGCACGACTGGGGCGTTAAAAACCTTGTTAAGAACGCTGCTGCAAACTGCGGATACGACCTCAAGTTTGAGTCGATTTACATAGGTGCGTGCGACGCTGCTGCATTTGAGCAGCAGGGTATTCCGTCAACAGGATTTGCGGCTATGAATCCTGACCCGCCGAGATACTACCACACCCGTCTTGACAATCCCGAGAACCTTCGTCCTGAGGCAATCGCAGCAGGTATTGAGATTATGATTGAGACCGTTTGTATGTACGACAAAGAAGGTCTTCCTAAAAAAGCATAAAACGACATTATTAAAAGGCTTGCAGCGGCAGGCCTTTTAGTTTTGATTCAAACAAAAGGAATTATGTTTATGCACAATTGTCAGGTCGAATATTTGTTTGTTTTTGCTTTACATTTGTGAGAGAATACAGTATAATAGATTCAGGAGGTTAAGACCTCCGGCAAGGAGTTTATCACGAAAAAACGGTGGACGGTTAGCCCTTTATTTTTCACATAGAGGGCATTGCCCTCTAAATCTGATTTAGGGGGTGATGACATGGAATATTACTACCTTATAATTACACTTGTACTTATAATAGTCATTATTTTTGCGTCAAAAAAATAACCGCCCCACGCCAATGAGAACGGTTATTTAAACTATTCTTCGGGCTAACCGTCTATCGGATAGCTCCTTGTTCATTTTTATTATACAAACAAAACAATTATTTGTCAATATTTTAAATAAATATAGTTTTTCAACTCTTTATTAATTCTAACAGTTTGACATATTTATCTTGTTCATCCTGAGCGACATAAATAATTCTGTTGAATCCGTAATTGGTATATAGTTTCAGTGCAGGAAAATTATCTAAATCTACCCCGATGGACATTTCTTTATAGCTGAGTTATTTTGCTTTTTCATATTCCATATGTTATTGCATTTATCAAATTTTTCAACTTGCAGTAATTCTATATTCATTTTTAATCCTTTCTAAAAATATCAAGCATATGAATTGAAAATCCCGTCAGGTCATCTCGTTCACATATGGTATGAAGGAATTTCATATACTCTGCAAATTCTCTTTTATTGAGTCTATTCAATTTGTTGCTGTGAAGATATGACAACATATCCACGCCCACAAAATGCAGGCGAGTTACATTGTAGTTTTTCATCATCTCGTCAATTTCCGGCTTTCTGTATAATTCAAAGATTTCGTTAGGACTTGATATTGCGTGATAATCTTCTCGGATTAATCCTTTATCAAGATAATTAAGAATACGCCTTCTATAAAACATTTTGTACATACAGGTATCGTTATTACAGTATGCGGCATAGATAACACCGCCTGTTTTTGCAACCCTTATTGCTTCGCTGAGCGTGGCGTGCTTATCCTCATCTGTAAACAAGTGATACATCGGTCCAAGCAGTAAAACAATATCAAAGGTTTCATCTTCCAAAAATGACAAGTCGACGGCGTTGCCTTCAATAATTTTGATATGATGTTCCGCCTTAACCTTCTTTTTCATAATGCCAATATTGTGCGGTACAAGTTCTACCGCAGTAACATCATATCCTTTATCTGCAAGAGCGATTGAGTATCTGCCTGTTCCTGCACCGATTTCAAGTATCTTTGCACCGTCAAACAAATACTTTTCAATATATTCCATTGTAAGCAAATACTCGGGACGCCTGTTTTTCTTAAGCAATCTTCCGTCCTCATCATAGTGGTTATAATAGTTTTTTATAGAATCCATTATTCTTCTCCTTTCAATAAAAAATAACTGCTGACAAACCTTGTGTTCATCAGCAGTTTAGTAATTTATATATCTTTACAAAACTATCTTAAATGAACACAGCACCAAAAAGCCCAACCATACTGTCTGGGCTGCTGCGGCTCTGCATTCAGTTTTGTAAAGTGCTTATTCATAACAATTACCTCGTTTTGATAATGGTAGCATACAATTCTGATAATGTCAATCATTTTCATCTTACGGAGTTTTTGTTTAGGTTTATCATTTATCGTTAAACAATCTATATATGATGTTACCCTTTTTATTTTCAAAACGAAAATGGCCTAAAGCGGTATTATTAAAGGCTTGCAAATCATTTCCTGCAAGCCTTTTTGTGTTATTTAATCAAATCGTGTTCTTTGATGTAGTTCACAACCTCGTCAACAGTTGTGAAGGCAAGTGCAACCGTGGTGTCTGCCGCACCGTAATAAATAGCGATTTTTCCGCTTTCGGCGTCTGCAAGTGCAGAACACGGGAACACAACGTTTGGCACGTCGCCTACTGTTTCGTACAGTTCGTGAGGTGCGAGGAGGAACGAATCCGCCCTGTGAAGCACCTTCCAGGGCTCGTCTTTGTCGAGAATTGCCGCACCCATACTGTAAGTAAAACCGTTGCAGCTTGTAAGCACGCCGTGATAGAACAGCAGCCAACCCTCGTCAATTTCAATCGGTGTAGGACCTGCACCTATTTTTGTCTTTTCCCAGAACTGCTCGGGTTTCATAACAAATCTGTACTTGCCCCAGTATTCAAGGTCTTTGCTGCGTTCGATAAATATATCGCCGTACGGGGTGTGTCCTCTGTCGCAAGGGCGAACAAGGAGTACAAATTCACCGCCTATCTTTTTAGGGAAGAGCACGCCGTTTCGTGCAACGGGATAAGTTGCGTCTTCAAACTGCTCCCAGGTTTTAAAATCCTCTGTTGCTGCAATGCCTATGGTTGTGCCGTTAGGCGTCAGGTTAACCCATGAGAGATAGTACTTGCCCTCAATCTCGCAAAGGCGTGGGTCGTAGCCGTTAAAAATCACTTTGTCGTCGAGTTCCCAATGGATAGCGTCCTTGCTGAATCCCGTAACAATATTGTGGTACCTTGTAACGTCGTCAACACGGAACACGCCCGCAAATCCGTCGCCGTACGGAACAACCGCCGAGTTGAATATACTGTTTGCCCTGTAAAGATTATCACGGGTAATAATCGGGTTTTCGTTGTACCTCCACACAGGGTATCTGTAGCCCTCGGGCTTGTCCTGCCACGGAATGTTTGGAATTGCACCTCCAATAATCTTTGCCATAATATACCTCCTATACTGCCTGAAATCAGTCAGTTAATAACTTGATTTTTATATTATTCTCACCCTTTTTTGCAGGGATTTTAATCAGACTTGCACCACCGTCGTACTCTTCAACAACCTTACACTTTGCACCTTCGATAACTTCAAACGGTTTGTGAACATAGATTATACTCTCGCCCTTTTCGTGTGCAGTGAATCTGAGGGTGAAGACGTTGCTTTCTCTGTTGATACCGTAACTTTCAATCTCGCCGGCAACGGCAACGGGATGCGTGCGTGAAAGCATTGTCATAAGCGGTGCGTCAAGGTCGTCGCCGTGGTAATCCCAGTACATCTGACCCCAATGCATCTCATCAAAAAAGTCGAGCAGTTCGTTTGCGTGATTAAACCACGACGTGTCGGTGTTGTCGCTGCAACCGCCCCACTCGCCCACAATTACAGGCACCTGAAGGCGGAGCTGAGTTTTACGCATTTCGCCGAAGAACGCTTTAACCCTGCTTGAATTAGCATACTGATAAAGCGGAGTATCAACCGAAAAGTCGTATGCATGCGGACCGAAGCACTGGTTCTCCTCACGTTTGCCGTTAACGCTTATAGGTGAGGCGGACTGCTTAACGCCGCTGTTACAGATGTAGCTCTGCTCCATCATAACAATACCGTTTGGCGTAATCTCTCTGATTGCGGCAGTGGTTTTGTTGAGAAACGGTGTATATCTTTCCTGGTCGAACTGCTGCTCAACCTTGTCTATGCGGTAAACGGCGTCACGTATAACGTCGCCGCCGATACAGTCAAGCATACTGCGGGTGTCACGCTTAAGTGCGGATTTAATCAGTCTGCCTCTGTCAACCTTTTTGCTGAAGGCAACCGTTCTGGCAACACCGCCCACAAGACGTGCAAACATCTTTTTGCTGTACGAACCGGGAAACGGCTCGTTCATAAGGTCAAAGCCGAACAGTGCGGGGCTGTTGCCGTAGCGTTTTGCAAGCATCTGCCACAAATCGCAGTATCTGTCCTGCAAACCTCTGCCCGCAACCTCGGTGTTGTTCCAGAAATGGTCAAACTCGTTTCTGACCCATTTGCCCATAAAGTAGCCGTCCGCCCAGACAAAAATCGGCATACGTGGTTTTGCTCCGTCGGTGATTGCCGCCCACGACGGAGCCCCGTCACCGACGCACTCGCCGTCGTTTTGCGAATACAAATCCTGGTGCATATCAAGCAAAATATAAACGCCGTACTTTTCGGCAAGGGCAAAGATGCCGTCAATAGACTCAAGATAGCTTTCGTTATACCTGCCCATCTGCGGTTCAAGATTCTGCCAGGTTATGGCAAGACGGATGATGTCAAAGCCACGTGCCCTGTACTTTTTAAAGAATTCTTCGTCAAGATTGTAGCGAAACTTCGTGCAGTTAACGAGTTTGTCGTCGATATTCATACCGTTAAACAGCCTTGTCCTGCCCTGTGAGTCAACAAAATGAAGTTTGTTCGCCCTGATTTTTTCCATAAAATACTCCTTAAAACTGTAAAAAAGCAGTTCGTATACCTTGATTATATACGAACTGCTTTTTTAATTCAACAAATATTTTGTTTATTTAATAAACTAATTTAAACAATCTTGCACCGTGCGGCGAAACTGTTGCTGTAAGGGTGTTTCTTACCTTGCCGAATTGTTCGCTCTGCCAAATGTCATATGCGGAAAACTCAGTGTTTTCATCAAGATTGAGCTCAACCTCCTGCTCTGTTTCACCTGTGTTGAAGAGTGCCGCATATCTGCAGCCCTCGCCGTCAGACATCCATATAACTCTGTCGCCCTCACGGTAAACCTCACGTGCGTCAGCCGAATTCTGATTCATATTCATAAACTCGCTGTTTGTGAGGAGCGAAAGAGTAAACTCATCGTTTTCGGGAAGGTTGCCGCCAATCATCAGCGGGCTTCTGAAAATGCCCCACAGGGTCATAAGCGTATAATGTTCGGGCTTTGTAAACTGGCTCATACGGTTGTTGGGACCATAGTAAGTGCTGTTTTTTGCAATTCTGCCTATTGGTAGCATATCGCAATCGGGAAAGTTGCCCGTGTCGGTAACACCCTCCCACAGTTTGCACTTGTCAAACATATCAAGAAGCTTGTCCCATACATCCCAGAAATCGCCTGTAAGCCGCCACATATTTGCATTTTTACAAAGGTGGTCAGCCTTGTCACGCAGAGCGGGTCCGGGGGAAAGCGAAAGCACAATCTCCCTGCCGCAACTGTCAATCGCATTGCGGAGCATCTCTATCTCGTAGTCCGCACTGTACGGGTTGTCCCATCGGCGAAATTCGGTAACACAGATGTCGTCGCACTTGATAAAGTCAACGCCCCAGTCTGCATACATATTTATAATCGAATTGTAATACTCCTGTGCTGCGTCGCAGTTTTTAACGCCGTACATATCGGTGTTCCACGAGCATACTGAAAAATGGTGTGCTATATCTCTGCAGGTTGCGTCGCTGCCGTAAATCGGGCAGTTTTGTGCCACTGCCTGACGGGGTACGCCACGCATAATATGAATACCGAACTTCAGCCCGAGCGAATGAATATACTCGGCAAGTGCAGTAAATCCCCTGCCGTCTTTCGCACTCGGAAAGCGGTTGACAGCGGGCATAAGTCTGCCGTATGCGTCCATTGTAAGTTCGGCAAAATTGTTGTAGTCGTTGCTGTACGCCTCAGGCTCGTACCACTGAATGTCGCACACAACATACTCCCAGCCGTACGGTTTTAAATACTTTGCCATATAGTCGGCGTTTTCACGTAATTGCTGTTCTGTTACCGCTGCACCGAAACAGTCCCAGCTGTTCCAGCCAAGCGGCGGTTTTTTTGCCCAGTTTTTAAAGTTTTCCATATGCGTACCTCTGTTTTTTTGCTGAGTTTATTTTAGCATATGTCGGCATAAAAGTCTATGTTTTTATGAAGCAGCCTGACTTTCAGGCGATTCTTCCTGTTCACCACGCTCTGCAAGCAGCAGCGAAAGTTTGTAGCAAGCGGCAACGCAGGGCAGAGGATTAAGGATTGAAAGGGTATCGTTAACAGCAACAGCAATGTCAAAGTTTCTGAGTTCATCCTCTATATTATCCGTTGTGAAAAGCACCGTTTTGGCACCGAGAACACGCAGCCTGCCGATAAGCAGTTCG
>SVQF01000115.1 GCA_015065445.1 Oscillospiraceae bacterium
TATCCGCTCGGGCATTCGTTACGATTATCTGCTTGAGGACAAAGACGACGAGTTTTTCAGAGAACTTGTGGAACACCACGTTAGCGGTCAGTTAAAGGTAGCCCCCGAACACTGTTCAGCAGCGGTGCTTGACAAAATGGGCAAGCCGCATATCGAGGCGTATATCGAGTTTTCAAAACGCTATTTCAGATATACAGGCGAGGTAAACAAGGAACAGTACCTTGTGCCTTACCTTATGTCGAGTCACCCGGGGTCTACTCTTTTGGATGCAGTTGAACTGGCAGAATTCCTTAAAAAGAACCGCATCCGTCCCGAGCAGGTACAGGACTTTTATCCGACCCCCGGTACAATTTCAACTGCTATGTATTACACAGGTCTTGACCCATATACTATGGAAGAAGTTTACTGTGCAAAAAATCCTCACGATAAGGCACTTCAGCGTGCTTTGTTGCAGTATTATAATCCCAATAATGCCGCTCTTGTGGAGGAGGCATTGCACCGTGCTCACCGCACAGATTTAATCGGTACGGGCGACAGGTGCCTTGTCCGTCCGCAAAACAGACAGGCACCCAAAAGACAAAACAACAAATATAAAAGTAACAAGCAAAAACGAAGATGAAACACAAGACGAACCAAACGTTAATACTTATTTCAATAGGTTTAATTACCATAGGTGCAGTGCTTATTATTACCGCACTCAACACACCCCGTGTGTACAGCGAAAACGATGTGGTAACTGCACCCACCGCAACAACCGAAACTACGGTAAGTTATCCGCTTAATATCAACACTGCCACAGTTGAAGAACTTATGACAATTAAAGAAATAGGCGAAATCAAGGCAAAGAGCATTGTCGCATACCGTAACAAAATCGGTTCTTACAAAAGCCTTGACCAGCTTTGTGATATAAGCGGTATCAACGAAAACATCCTCAGTAAGATTGAACCTTATTTAACCGTATGAGTATGTTAAAAGAGCTTTTTAAAAAACTAATCGTGATGTTTATTCCGTCACGCTGCAGGCTATGTGCAACGGTCACCGAAGTGTCGTCCTGCCTTTGCGACGATTGCAAAACTGCACTTCGCCCAAATGGAAAACTCTGTCACAAGTGCGGGCTTACAAAAGAAGACTGCAAATGCGACGAGCATAATTATAAGTTTGAGTACGCACAGTTTACAGCACCGTTTTATTTTTGCAACAGTATCGCAAAAGGGATAATCCGTTTCAAAAATTACGGCTATACCGAACTTGCAAAACCGTACGCCGCAGAGATTGTAAACAGCATAAATGCCAACTTCGACAGCAAAAATTTTGACTGCGTAACCTATGTTCCTATGCGAAAAATACGGCGGCGTAAAAGGGGATACAATCAGTCGCAGCTCCTTGCAAACGAAGTTGCCGAAATTATGCACCTTCCCGTCAGAGATTTGCTCATTAAAACCCGCCGCACAAAATCGCAGCGTAGCAGTTCCGCACGTGAAAGAAGGGCAAATCTGCACGGTGCCTTCGATCTTGCACAAAGCGAGAATGCAGACGGTCTAAGAGTTCTTATTATCGACGACGTTAAAACAACGGGCAGTACGCTCAGCGAGTGTGCTCTAACGCTTAAAGCCTACGGTGCAGAATGTATATACGCAGCAACGGTAGCTGTTGTTGACGAAAACAAACGGTAAAAAACTCTTGCATTATTTATAATATAATGCTAAAATAACTCTGCACATTAAATATGCGGGTATGGTGGAATTGGCAGACACGCTAGATTTAGGATCTAGTGGGCAACCGTGCAGGTTCAAGTCCTGTTACCCGCACCAATAACAGCCGGACGCCGTTGGCGTTTGGCTGTTATTAATTTAGGACTTAATACTCGCTCATTGTCAATAACATAACTCAAATTGGCGTTTGTTAAATTATTGAAACAAAAATATTATAAAAATATTGACAAATGTACAAATCTAATGTAATTTATAATATGAGTAATTAGACTCAAATAATAAAAATAGTTGTATAATTTTATTAAGTTTAGAGGTGAAATATGGGTATTTCTTCATTCTTCACACTTTGCGGAGGACTTGCTTTTTTTCTTTTCGGTATGCACGTTATGTCGCAAAGCCTTGAAAAACTTGCAGGCGGCAAACTCGAAACAGCACTTCAGAAAATGACGTCTAACACTGTAAAAAGCCTTGGTTTAGGTGTTGCAATTACTGTTGCTGTTCAGTCCAGCTCTGCTGTTACAGTTATGCTTGTAGGTCTTGTTAATTCGGGAGTTATGTCGCTTGAACAAAGTGTCGGTGTTATTATGGGTTCAAATGTCGGAACCACGTTAACCGCTTGGCTGCTCAGTATGGTAGGAATTGAAAGTGACAACATTTTCATATCTATGCTCAAACCCGAAAACCTTGCTCCGTTGATAGCACTTATCGGCATAGTCCTGTTTATGGTAAGTAAAAAGAAAAAACGCAAGGATTTAGGTATGATTATGCTTGGCTTTTCCGTATTGATGTACGGAATGGAGCTAATGAAAAATGCGGTCGCCCCTCTTGCCGAGATTGAAGGCTTTCAAAAACTACTGGTTGCGTTTAACAATCCGATTTTAAGCGTTTTGTTTGGTGCTTTCTTTACAGGCATAATTCAGTCGTCGGCAGCGTCTGTCGGAATTCTTCAGGCTCTTTCATTGACCGGCTCTATCTCATATCGTGTAGCAATACCGATTATTATGGGACAGAATATAGGTACTTGTGTTACTGCACTTCTTTCATCAATAGGCGTAAACAGAAATGCAAAACGTGTTACGGCGGTACACATATCGTTTAATGTAATCGGTACTTTGATTTTTCTGACGTTATTCTACTCACTTGACGCCGTTTTTCATTTTGAATTCTTAAAAAAAGCCATAAATCCGGTTGAAATCGCTTTAGTCCATTCGATATTCAATATTCTTACTACTTTATTACTTATTCCGTTTCAAAAACAACTTGTTAAACTTGCCAATCGTATTGTACCTGAAAGGAAAAATACTCATAACAATGCCGAAACTTTATTAATTGAC
>SVQF01000116.1 GCA_015065445.1 Oscillospiraceae bacterium
GGCAAAAAAATAAAACCCGAAACGAGGTAAAGCAATAGTACCACAAATGAAAATACTTGTCAAGTATTTTTTTATTTTAAAGACTTTATTATTTATATACAACAAACAGCGTCAAAAATTTCTTGCATTTTTCGGCAAATTATATTAGTATTGTAGAGTAAGTTTTAAACGGGGGAAAGTATGCAGACTGTTATTATCGGCGGCGGTGCATCGGGAACGGTGTGTGCTATCAGAATAAAACAGAATAATCCCGACGCAAGCGTTACAGTGCTTGAACATCTTGACGAGCCGTGCAAAAAGATACACGCAACGGGCAACGGCAGATGCAATATCACAAACCGAAGTGCCGACGGCTTTGAAAATACCAGAGCGTTTTTTGAGTCGCTCGGTCTTCTTCTGCGTGAAAGTGGCGAGGGCAGAATGTATCCGTATTCAAACCAGGCTGCAAGCGTTGTTACAGTACTGCTTTCGGCGTGTGAAAAACTCGGCGTAAAAATTGTGACGGGCTGTACCGTTCGCAAGGCGGAAAAACTCGGCGGACAGTTTAACGTGTTCACCGATAAGGGCGTTTTCACTGCCGACAATCTTGTTATTGCAACGGGCGGAAAAGCACAGCCTTCGCTCGGTTCGGACGGCAGCGGCTACGACCTTGTGCGTTCGTTCGGTCACAGCGTAACGGCACTTTCACCTGCACTCGTTCAGCTTAAATCGTCAAGTAAAAACTGTCGCTCGCTCAAAGGAGTAAGGGCAAAGTGCAGGGTAAAGCTTGAAATAAACGGTGAAGTCACTGCCGAAGATTACGGCGAACTGCTGTTTACGGAATACGGTATTTCGGGTATTGTTACGATGAATCTGTCCGAAAAAGTAAGCGACGAGAAGCTGAAAAACGGCAGCGAAAGATGTGTTGCTGTTATTGATTTTGTGCCGGATTTAAGCGAGAAAGATTTGCTTGAACATTTTGAAAAATTCGGCGATTTTGAAGGTGTTTTGCCGCATAAACTGTGTAATATTCTGCAGCGGCAGACTGATGGTGACGGCGAAAAAACGGCTAAATATATTAAAAACTGGCGGCTGATTATTACGGGAACAAAGGGTTATGAGTACGCTCAGATTACAAAAGGCGGCGTACCGCTCAGTGAGCTGAAAGAAGGCGGCGAATCTGGTGTTTGCAGTAATCTTTACATACTCGGCGAACTGACCGATAATCAGTTCTGCTGTGGCGGATTCAACCTTGATTACGCCTTCAACAGCGGTATTAAAGCTGCAGATAAAATTGCACGAGCATAGCGAGAAACTGATTTGCTCCCTTTGACAAGGGAGGCAAATAGGTTAAATTATATTATGATTAGAATAAACGAGATTAAACTGTCGCTTGACGACAGTGAGGAACTTTTAAAATCAAAAGCGGCGAAAGTTCTGAAGATAAATGAAAAGTATATAAAATCGCTCTCGATTTTCAAAAAGAGCGTTGACGCAAGACGCAAGGATGACGTGCATTTTTCGTATAGCGTAGACGTTGAAATCACACTCGACGAGGAGCAGATTGTAAGAAAATGCAAGTCAAACAAGGTGTCTGTTGTAAAGCCTTATATCTATGAAAAGCCTGTGAACAAGCGGGTTTCACAGTTCAGACCGATTGTTGTGGGATTTGGCCCTGCAGGTATGCTTGCAGGCATTGTTCTTGCCGAGGCAGGACTCCGCCCGATTATTCTTGAAAGAGGCAAAGACATAGATTCACGCCAGCGTGACGTGGCGGAATTCTGGACGAAGGCGAAACTCGACGAGGAGTCAAACGTTCAGTTCGGCGAAGGCGGAGCGGGTACATTTTCGGACGGTAAACTTACCACTGGAATCAAGAGCCCGTTTATCCGCAAAGTGCTTGACGAACTCTACGAGGCAGGTGCTCCCGAGGAAATTCTGTATTCTTCAAAGCCGCATATCGGCACTGACAGGCTTGCCGTTGTAGTTAAGAATATTCGCAAAAAGATAGAAAAGCTCGGCGGCGAAGTAAGGCTCGAGTGCAAACTTGAAAAACTGCTTGTCGCAAACGGTTTTGTCCACGGCGTGCATTACAGCCGCAGGGGCGAAAGCTTTGATCTGGAGACCGACAGCGTCATTATGGCAATAGGTCATTCGGCACGTGATACGGTCGAAATGCTGTATGATATGGGTGTTGAAATTCTGCAAAAGCCGTTTTCGGTAGGTGCAAGAATTGAGCACCCGCAAAGCCTTATCAACAAGGCACAGTACGGCAAATTTGCAGGCCACAAAAAACTCGGTGCAGCGGACTACAAACTTTCGTGCCACGGCTTGCACGAAAGGGGAGCGTACACTTTTTGTATGTGTCCGGGCGGCACCGTTGTTGCTGCCGCAAGCGAAAAGGGCGGCGTTATTGTTAACGGTATGAGTTCACTTGCACGTGACGGCGAAAATGCAAACTCCGCACTGCTTGTCGGAATTGAACCAAAGGATTTTCCAAGCGGGCATCCGCTTGCGGGAATATACTATCAGCGTGAAATTGAGCATAAGGCATTTGAACTTGCGGGCGGCGATTACAAAGCACCTGCACAGCTTGTAGGCGACTTTTTGCAGAATAAAAAAAGCACCGCACTCGGCGATGTCAAGCCCACTTATCCAATTGGCGTAACGCTCACAAATCTTGATGAGTGCTTGCCCGAAAAGGTGTCGCACACTATGAAGTCGGCGATTGTTGAAATGGACAAAAAACTGAACGGTTTCAAACTGTATGACGCAGTTCTGACCGCTCCGGAAACACGCAGTTCAAGCTCTGTACGCATTGTGCGAGACGAATTTTTGCAGTGCAACATCAGCGGCGTTTATCCGTGCGGTGAGGGTGCGGGATACGCAGGCGGCATAGTGTCGGCAGCGGTTGACGGCATAAAATGTGCTCACGCAGTTTTATCAGACGAACATTAATAAAAGCAGGTCACACGTGAACAAGTCCGTAAAAAATGGACAATAGAAAAAAGAACCCCCTTGATGTAGAATATACATCAAGGGGGAATTTTA
>SVQF01000117.1 GCA_015065445.1 Oscillospiraceae bacterium
TGCGGGCGGATGTTATCCGCCCCTACAGGCTAATATTGTAATTTCAGGCGTGGTTCTGCCCTTTGTCGACAGTCTGAAGGGACTACTGTGTAGTCCCTTAATTTTATCTTAATCTGTCAATAACAGCCTGTGATTTCTTATATATCTCATCAACATCAGCGTTGAGGAATTTGCCGTCTTTATAAAGGATTTTGCCGCCAATCATAGTCATTTTAACATTTTCTTTTGAACCTGAGTAAACAATGTTCTTGAGAATATTGTTAATCGGCTGCATATTAGGACGGTGTAAATCAATTTCAATTAAGTCTGCGGTTTTGCCTTCGTCAATAACATCGCAGTTTTCAAGACCCATACAGTGTGCAGAACCGATAGTTGCTGCTTTGAGTATGTCAATTGCAGGAGTTGACGCAGCGTTACAATCGTTAATCTTCTGTGTGGCAGCAATCAGGAACATTTCTCTGAACATATCAAGAGCATTGTTACTGCTCGGACCGTCTGTACCAATAGCGAGATTTATACCGTTCTTCAGCATCTTTGAAACAGGTGCGATACCAGATGCAAGTTTGCAGTTTGAACCTGCATTAATAACAGCATACACACCGTTCTTCTTATATATTTCAAGGTCACTGTCGGTTACCCAAACGCTGTGATATCCGGCTCCGCCGTATTTCCAAAGTCCAAGTGAGTCAAAGAGTTCAGTCGGCGTTTTTCCGTACCGCTCTTTACATCCTTCTACTTCGCCCTTGGTTTCGCTGGAATGAACATAGACGGCCGCCTTATACTTTTCGGCAAGTGCGGCAATACCTTTCATTATTTCCTCTGATGTGGTGTACTCAGCGTGAAAACCGAGCTTGTAACTAACAAGGTCGTCATAACTGTTGAACTTGTTGTAGTAACTCTCAAGCGTTGGAACATCTTCTTTGAAGTTGTTAATTGCACCGCACAGCACAGTTCTGAAACCGAAGTCTACGCTTGCCTTTGCGATATAATCAGGGAAGTAGTACATATCAAAACAAGCTGTAATTCCGCTTGTAAGGTACTCAAGAAATGCCAGCTGCGACAGCCAGTATATGTCGTCGCCCGTGAGTTTTGCCTCCATCGGAAAAATCATATCGTTAAGCCATTCGCTCAGCGGTAAATCGTCTGCAAAAGAGCGTGCAAACGTCATTGCAGAATGAGTGTGTGCATTCTTGAATGAGGGCATAAGCAAATTTCCGTCAAGGTCGTAAGTCTCGTCAGCATCGAGTTCTCCGCCTACGCTTACAATTTTGTCTCCGGCCACATATACGTCTTCTTTAATCAGGTTAAAACTCTTGTCAAGTACAAGTCCGTTAGTAAATTTAATCATTGAGTATCTCCTTTAAACTTTTATTGTAAGGTGCTTTTGCAATACCTTTATCTGTAATAATCGCAGTAATCAGACTGTTATCAGTTACGTCAAATGCAGGATTATAGCATTTTGTTTCGTCAAGTGCCATCGGCTTTTCGTACCACATAGTTTTGATTTCGTCAGGCTCACGTTCTTCTATAACAATTTCATCGCCGCATTTACAGTTAAAATCAACGGTAGAGTAGGGGGCAAGCACGTAAAAAGGAACGCCGTAGTGCTTTGCAAGAATTGCCACACCGCTTGTTCCTATTTTGTTTGCAACGTCACCGTTTGCTGCAATTCGGTCAGCACCCACAAGCACAGCGTTAATTTTGCCTTGTTTCATAACTATGCTCGCCATATTGTCGCAAATAAGAGTAACGTCTATCCCGGCACGTTCAAGTTCGTATGAAGTGAGCCTTGCACCCTGTAGTAAAGGTCGTGTCTCGTCAGTAAAAACGTGGAATGTGTAACCGTTCTCTTTTCCAAGAAGCAGGGGACCGAGTCCGGTTCCGTACTGAGAAGTAGCAAGAGCACCCGCATTGCAGTGAGTAAGAATACCGTCACCGTCTTTAAGTAAAGACAAACCGTATTCGCTGATTTTTCTGCACATCCGTTTATCTTCGTTGTGAATTTCAACTGCTTCGTTTATGAGGTTTTTGCCTTCATTATACGCTTTTAACATACGTGATGTTGCCCATGACAGATTGACGGCAGTAGGTCTTGCCGAGTCAAGATATGCCTTTAGTTCAACTTTGTCGCCCTCAATCAATGCCATTGCATATGCTGCAAATATTCCGATTGCAGGGGCGCCACGAACTTTTAATATCTTGATTGCATCAAAATAGTCTTCTTTGGTTTTTGGGGTGATATACACTTCTTCGTTCGGCAATAATGTCTGGTCGAGAAGAAAAAGCGTACCGTCTTTAAAAATAATGTTATCCATTTAAAGTGCCTTTATAATTTCTTTAATAAGTATGCTGAAATCATTTGTAGCAGCCATCGCCGTTTCAGCAACGTGGTTTGGTGGAAGCGGTTTGTCATAAACCCCGCAGGCGTAGTTAGTAATAAGGCTTATTGCCCCTACTTTGAGTCCGCAGTGAACAGCGGCAGTAGTTTCAATAACTGTACTCATTCCTACTGCGTCAGCACCGAGAGTTGAAAGCATTTTGATTTCAGCAGGAGTTTCATACTGCGGACCTGTTAGCTGTACATAAACGCCGCTCTGCAGCAAAATACCGCAGGTTTTAGCTGCTTTTATAAAAACTTTTTGAATGTTCTTGTCATATGCTTTGCTCATATCGGGAAAACGCACACCGATATTCTCATCATTTTTTCCGATAAGTGGCGACGGAACAAACGATGAAATGTGGTCTGTGACCATCATAAAGTCGCCGACTTTAAGGTTTTTGTTTATTCCGCCTGCTGCGTTTGTAAGAATAATTGTTTTGACGCCAAGCTCCTTTAATAGCCCTAAGTACATAACAACCTGCTGAGGTGTGTAACCTTCATAAAGATGCACTCTGCCCTGCAAAGCGACAATGCTTTTTCCTTCAACTTTTCCGAAAACCAGTTTTCCGTCGTGCTGAGGGGCTGT
>SVQF01000007.1 GCA_015065445.1 Oscillospiraceae bacterium
CGCTCGGGGTCGGCGGCAGGAAGGTCAATCTTGTTGATAACAGGAAGAATGTCGAGGTCGTGGTCGAGTGCAAGATATGTGTTTGCAAGCGTCTGAGCCTCAACGCCCTGCGACGCATCGACTATCAGAATTGCACCCTCGCACGCCGCAAGCGAACGTGAAACCTCGTAGTTAAAGTCCACGTGACCCGGGGTATCAATAAGGTTGAAAATATATTCTTCGCCGTTTTTTGCGGTGTAATTAAGTTTTACTGCGTGAGCCTTGATGGTAATGCCACGCTCACGCTCAAGGTCCATATCGTCAAGAATCTGCTCCTGCATATCACGCTCGGCAACCGAACTTGTTAGTTCAAGCAGTCGGTCGGCAAGTGTTGATTTGCCGTGGTCAATATGTGCGATAATGGAAAAATTTCTGATGTTCTTTTTGTTTACGGACACGTTATCCTCCGTTATTTGTCGTTTTTCTTAACTTCGTTTATTTCGTGAATTTCTTTTGCTGCTTTTGCACCGTCGGTAAACGTTTTTGTAATAAGACGATGAACGTAAAAATACGGCAAAAGAAACGGCATTTTATCAAGCACCCGGTAGGTGCGGTGCATATACTCGCCCGACGGGAACATACGCAAAAGCGTATACTTGAACATAGACGCAGAGCCGTGCTTTTCTTTGAACTGTTCGTACTGAACTACTCTGCCGAGTTCTGAGTCGCCGTACAGACCGAAGCTCAGCACGTTCACCATAAACCCGAGTTCATCAGGTGAAAGTTCCCTGTTTTCAATAATGGAAAAAGCGAGTTTTCGCACGGTTTTTTCAAAATCGGCAAGTCCCATTTCTTCAAGGCGTCTGCCGATATATGCTTCGTCGAGGTCTGTCGCTTTTGTGAGAATAAGATATGTGTCAACAAGAAAACGCAACCCAAAACCGCCAAGCACGTGGTGTTTGTACATATGGGCAACCGAGTGCAGATATATGTCGTTGTTGCTCATAAGATACTCAAACGGATTTTCCTTAAACGTCTTTGCATTATCCCACACAAATGAAAAATCGGGCACAAAGCCGAAATCGTCAAAAAACAGTTCACGGTGAAATTCAAATGTGTAGTACGGTTTTTTGCTGAAGTCGTCGGAGTTTTCGCTCCAGGAATAGAGTGTGTAGCCGTGCTTTTTCATTATTTTAAGAAGTTTATCACGGTTCTTTTCGTCATAAAGTATGTCGATATCGCTCATCTGCCGCATACTTTCTTTAGGATAAAACTCACGTATTCGGCTACCCTTGAGCAGCATAAAACGTACTTCGCTTTCGCTTAGTTCCTTTTTTAGTGCTATGAGTTCGCTTTTCATAGCAATCAGCCTGACAAGTTCGCTCTTTGTATAGTTGTTCAGCCGCTCAGCCTGTTCATCAGGAAGATATTCGCTCGGCAGCACCGCTGCCACAACAGAATAAACCTCCTGCTTTTTGGCAAGACTTACAAACTTTTTCCAGTCAATCGGCTCGTCGGGTTTTTCAACTTGCGTGCCGCTGACTGCAGAGCGGATAACCTCTAAAAAGTATTCAGTTTCGGGACTGAAATATCTTCTCATTTTTACTCCGTAATACCAAGATTTTCAAGTTGTTCCAAAACAGACTTTACATCAGCACGTATAACGTCCTCGGGTGCGTCGTACTTTTGGCACATTGCGTTAACAATACTGTCCTCGGTCTGTTCTTTCTGTAAAAGTTCAAATATAAAAGCCGCCGTTTTATTGTTGCGTATAAGCCCGTGAATTTTGTCTGAAAGTCCGCCTGTGGCAATTGCAAAATTTTCGCCGTCAATATTTCCGAGTACAATTTCTTTTTTTAATTTCATTGTGCCACCTTCTCTAAAATCTTTCTTGCAACATAAATGCCGCTTGCCGATGCGTGCGAAAGCGAGTGTGTAACGCCCGAGCCGTCGCCGATTACATAGAGTCCCTTGTGCTTGGTCTCGAGATTTTCGTCGATGTCCACTTCCATATTATAGAATTTAACCTCAACGCCGTAAAGAAGAGTGTCGGGATTTGCGGTACCCGGGGCAATCTTGTCGAGGGCGTAAATCATTTCGATTATGCCGTCAAGAATTCTTTTTGGCAGAACAAGCGACAAGTCGCCGGGAGTTGCTGCAAGAGTGGGTTCAACAAGCCCCTCTGAAATACGTCTTGGCGTGCTGCGTCTGCCGCATACGAGGTCGCCGAAACGCTGAACTATTACTCCGCCGCCAAGCATATTTGACAGCCTTGCAATACTTTCGCCATAGCCGTTACTGTCTTTAAACGGCTCGGAAAAATGCTTGGTTACAAGCAGAGCAAAGTTTGTGTTTTCCGTCTGCTTGGCAGGGTCTTCAAAACTATGGCCGTTAACCGTTACAATGCCGTTTGTGTTTTCGTTAACAACGCTGCCCTTCGGGTTCATACAGAATGTGCGGACGTGGTCCTCGTAATTCTTGGTGCGATAAACGATTTTGCTTTCGTACAGTTCGTCTGTAAGGTGGCTGAAAATAACTGCCGGGAGTTCAACACGAACACCGATGTCAACACGGTTTGAACGTGTTTTGATGTTGAGGTGTTCGCATACGCCTTCCATCCACTTGCTGCCCGACCTGCCCACAGAAACAATGCAGCTTTTACAGGTGAAACTGCCGTTTTTTGTTTTTACAGAGTAGCCGCCGTCAATTCTGTCAACGCCTTCTATATGTGTGTTAAAGTGCCAGTCAATTCTGTCTTTAAGTTCGTTGTACAGATTTTCAAGCACCACGTAGTTTATGTCTGTACCGAGGTGGCGTACCGACGCCTCAAGCAGATTAAGCTGGTTTTGCATACAGAGTTTTTTGAACTTTGAACCTGCTGTTGAGTAAAGTTTACAGTTTTCGCCGCCGTGAGTAACGTTGATATGGTCAACATATTTCATAAGTTCGGTTGCTTGTTTTTTGCCGATGTATTCGTAGAGCGTGCCGCCAAAATCGTTTGTAATATTATACTTACCGTCCGAAAATGCACCTGCACCGCCGAAGCCGCTCATAATTGCACAGGTTTTGCACTGAATACAGGACTTTACCTTGTCGCCGTCAATGGGGCATTTGCGGTTTGCCAGGGCGTTGCCCGCCTCAAATACACCTATTTTTATATCGTCGTTTTTGGTTGCAAGTTCGTAAGCGGAAAAAATACCGCCGGGACCTGCACCGATAATAATTACATCATAATCAAAACTGCTCATTTTTATTCCTTCTTTATTCATTGGTTTCGTCATCCGGATACACTTCGTATTCGGCAAGTCTGTCATATATCAAATTAATATCACGCTGTGTGATATTGATACCTGTTTTGTTGTTCAGCGTTACCATCGCAGGCAAAAGCTGGTTGAGGGTTACAATTCTTGTGTTTGGATTAAATACCTTGATGTTATTAAGAAGGCAGAAGTCGGGAAACACAATTACCGAACGCACAAGCACGTCGTCGAGTGCAAGGAACTTTCGTACAGTGTGTACGTTGTCCTCCGCTATCCTGACGGGGTTGGGAAATTTTTCCTCCTGCGGTTTTCTGCCGTAGCCCATCTGAATACGCTCTGTCCATTTTTCGTTATTTTCCATACCCGTAATCCAGCCCGTAGCCTGCACGTGTTCAAAAACGTACACGCCGCTTTTTGCAAGCATAATCATATCAATGGGCTCGCTGTCTTCGTCAAGCTGACAGTTGAAGATAAACCTCGCACCGCCCTCTTCAAACGGACGCAGCACAAGATGACTGTAATAGGCACAAAAGTCGTTTACGTCATACGCAAGTGTTGCCGGGCGGTCCGGTCGCATAGCACCGTAGCCCTTTTTGTTTGTAGGTTCAGACAGTATTGCAAACAAAATAATCAGTATGTTTATTACAAGCAAAACCGTCGCTATTGTTTCGAGCATAAATTAAGTCCTTTGTAGTATTTTATCGCTGTCTCTGTCTGCAAAGCAAACAAACAGATTCTGTATGCGGCGTGCGTGGGAACATATCAACAGGGGTAATTTGCTGTGTTTTATATCCTGCAGAGTCAAATAGCCGAAGGTCACGTGCAAGCGTTGCCGCATCGCAGGATACGTATACAATCCTTTTTGGCGACATTCTGCAGACGGTGTCTATAAGGTCCGGTGAGCAACCTTTTCTCGGCGGGTCAAGAACTGCAACGTCAACCATTACGCCACGCCTTTCGAGTTCCTCTGCACCGAAGTTTGCGTCACCGCAAATATACTCTGCATTTGTTATGCCGTTTATCCCGGCGTTTCTGCGGGCGTTTTCAACAGCCTGAGGCACAATCTCTATTCCGTAAATCTGCCGTGCGTTTTCCGCCATTGTTATGCCGATTGTACCCGCACCGCAGTACAAATCAACAAGCGTTTCGCTGCCCGTAAGTTGTGCATACTCTGCAGCCTTTTTGTAAAGCTTTTCGCACTGGTCGTGGTTAACCTGATAAAACGAGTTTGGCGATATTTCAAAACGTTTGCCGAGAAGCACGTCGGCAACCGTATCGCTGCCCCAGAGTGTTTTTGTATCGCCGCTGAGGATAACGTTGCCCTTTTTGGTATTGATGTTCTGGCATACGCTTTTAACGCCTTCAACACTTTTGAGCAAGTCAACAAGCAAATCGGATTTCGGCAGTGAACTTCCGTTGGTAACGGCACACGCCATAATCTCACCGAGCGAAGTTCTGCGTAAATAAATATGCCGCAGAAGTCCCCTTCCGCTTTCTTCGTCATACGAAGTAACGCCCGACTGCTGAACCCACTGTGAAAAAGCGTCAAGGCAATCGCTGAACACCGACGGTTGCAGCAAACAGTCGCTGCAAGGGATAATGCGGTGGCTCTTGTAGGCATAAAAACCTGCAATCAGTTCGCCGTCGGAAATTGAAACGGGATACTGTGCTTTGTTGCGGTAGTGCTGAGTGCTGTCTGCACCGATAATATCCGACACGGGCACGTCAAGGTGACCTATACGCTTTACGGCGTCCACTACCCTGCTCTTTTTAAACCGCAGTTCCTCGTCGTACGTCATCTCCCTGAACGAACAGCCGCCGCACCTTGCAGATACAGGACAGTCGCTCTTGATTCGTGAGGGCGATTTTTTAATAATATCTTTAACGATGCCAATGCAATAGTTTTTTGAAACTTTTATGATATGGGCGATTATCTCGTCGCCCGTCACAGCACCACGGACAAAAACCGCCACGCCGTCACAATGACCGACCGCTGAGCCTTCGCCCGTCATATTTTCGATATAAAGTCGTATGTCGTCGTTTTTCTTAATATTCATAATACTACCGCCACATAATTAACCACCTTACATAATAACACAAACAAAAACAAAGGGCAAGTGTTCTTGCCCTTTTAATATATAAATTATAATTATTAGTCGTCGTCGCCGTCAAAGATATAAATTCCGTTGCCCGACATATCAAACGTGCAGGTCGCTTTGTCGGTTTTGCCGTTGTATGCAGAGCCCGTGTTCTGAAGGATAGCCTCAAACTTTACAAGTCCCTTGTACTGCTTGTCGGTCTTGATTGTAACAGTTGAGCCGTCGAGGTTTACTTTTTTCTTGTAAACGTCGTCTCCTACTGTAATCTGCAGTACGTCCTCTTCATTTGCCTTGGTGGGAAGCGTAACCTTAAATGTAATATAACGTTTGTCGTTTGCAGCCTTTGTGGTTGCAGCCTTTTTAGCCCACTTTGAAGTGCTTGTTCCCGCAGAATTTTTGTTGAACGCTCTTATTCTGAAGGTGTACTTGGTGTAAGAAGTAAGACTTTTAACGGTGAGTTTTGTGCTTTTTGTGTTTTTTGTAAGATACGTGTAGTTAACGCCTTCATCGTCACTGTACTGCACCTGATAGCCGTCGCACTTAACGCTGTTCCAGCTTAGAACAAGCGAGTTCTGTGTTACTGACGTAATCTTGAGTCCGTCCGGTTTTGCAGGAGCAGCAGGCTTTTTAACAGGTGCCTTAGTTGTTGTTTCTTTCTTTTTGCCTTTTGACTTGTTGCCTTTTGCTTTTTTGGTTGTGGCGTCAGACTCGGTAACGTTTTGTGTAACGTAAACGGTTTCGCCCTCAACAACGGTGGTGAGCGGCTTTCCGTTTTTGTCTGTAACAACCTCTGTTACAACCTTTCCGTTTTCGTCCGTTACCGCTTCAACCTCTACGGTTTCAGTCACAGGTTCGCCGTTTTTATCGGTTACAACCTCACCGTCTGCGTTTGTTACAACTTGCGTAACCGCCTGCCTTTTGGGTTGTTCGCTGCACGCAATAAGCGAAGAAATCAGAACAACCGCCACCAGAACTGCGATTAAACCTTTGTATTTTTTCATATAATCATAGCCTTTCTTTTCGGTTTACAAATCAAGTATAACCCGATTTTGTTAATATACCGTGAAAACTAAATTAAAGTTATTTTAAATTTGAACGACGCCGTTTCGTCAGGTTCAAGTACGGTCATTCCCCTTTTGTTTTCAATTCTGCCGTCCTCGTCAGAGCAGTTTGAAATGCCCGTCCACGGTTCGAGAGCGACAAAATCAGGCTTTCCTACAGCAGACCATACAAGCAGGTTTGCCATATCCTGATACTCAATTTTTACGCCCTTGCCGCACTTTCCTATCAGGGTTGCACACTTTGATTTGATGTTGTCAAAAATCAGCGAATCCTTTTCTTCAAACAAATCGTGAGTCATATTCAGAGTATCTCTGCCACCCGTTACGTCGTAGCGTTTTTCAACATCCACAAGACCTGTAATGTGGTCGGGACGAAGGGGCTTTTCGTTAACACTGCGGTCAAATATCAACTTGTAATCCTCAAAACGTTCACCCTCGCACAGCGGACAGTTAAACGCAGGGTGCCCGCCGATTACAAACGGCATTTTTTCGCTGCCCGTATTGGTAACAATATACTCGTTTGTAACGGTATTCTCAACAATCGTGTATTTAATTCTGAGTTCGTAATCAAACGGGAACGCCTTTTTTGTTTCATCGCTGCTGTGCTGAACAAAGGTTATTGAATTTGCGTGCTGTTCAAACACCTCAAACGGCGAAATTCTGGCGATGCCGTGGCGTTTCATAACGCACTTTTTGCCGAACGCCGTACCCTCTCCGTCGGGCAGAACGCCCACAATCGGAAAGCACACGGGCGCCTGATTTGCCCAGTATTTTGCATCGCCCTGCCAAAGATACTCGGTGCCGCCCTTCTTTAGAGAATTGAGCATAGCGCCGTCAATTCCGAGCGTGGCGCTTGCTGTTTTGCTTTTTATTTCAAACTTCATTTTGTTCACCTTTTAAACAATCATTCCGCCCTCAATCCAGCTCATAACTGCAGGATATTCATCTTTGTATGCGTCGAGCCGCTCGGTGTTGGAGTCAACAAACGCCTGAAACTCGTCGGTGTCTTCAAACGCAAAAGTAAAGTCCTGTTCAAAATCATATGTTGCACAGAAGAAATAGTCAAACAAATCGTCAACCGAAAACAGTTCGAGCATTTTGTCTGCTACAACTTCAGTCGTGTAATCAAGAGCGTTCTTGATTGTAATATCGTCGTCGCTGTCGTCGGTGTCGATTTCGGGATTGTCGTAGCAGTAATCTATAATCTGCTCTTCGCCGACGCCGAGAGTCTGAAGGTGAAGACGGATGTCCTCAAAATCCGTTTCGTTAACCTCATCGTAAAGGCGGTAAATAAACTCGCCAATAAGGTTTTGTATCGCCATAGCCTTAAATATGCAGTCCGTCTCGTGACCTTCCTCATCTGTGATAACAAAACCGTCTTCGTCAAAGTTGTCCCAGATAAGATTGTAGAGGGGAGCAAACTTGTCCTTTTCTTCAAAGATTGCCTCTTCTATATAATTCTTTAAGTCCATATTTTCCTCCATAATTTTGCTAACACTATTGTATACTATATTGTGCATTATTTCAATGTTACAATGCAAAAATATTTGCAAAGAAAAAGGGTGCGACTGCACCCTTTTAATCAAATACATTCATTTGTCCGTCTTTATTCCAGATGGCAAGTGCAGCCGGCAGATAACGGTTGCCTTGTTCATCCGTGGCGGAAAATCCGTCTTCGCTAAGTATGATTTTACCGTCGCTGTTGTATACAAAGTAGCCGTCTTCGTCAACAAAACAGAGGCTTGAGTCGAGTTTTTCGCCCGTTTTGTCGCTCAGGAAATAGATATGCATCTGCTCATCAGTCATATAAAAATACACATTCCCGTCACGGTCGTAAAACGGCACTTCGCTTGCACTTGCGTACACTTTGCCGTCACGGGCGTAATACTTAAGCCCGTCGGTAATGCTTTCGCCGTTTTTGTTTGCATACTCTTCGAGTGCTTTTTGTGCAGCTGCCTCAGCTTCTTCGTCGCTGATAGTGACTTCGCTCTGAGGTGCCGTTGTTTCTTCTTTTTTACCGGTTTGGCTGCGTATAATAACCACAACCGAGCAGGCAAAAACAAGCAGCAGAACGACGCAGATAATTATTATTCTTTTAGCAAGTTTTGACGAATCTGCCATAGTAATTCCCACAGCCTTTCTGCATAAGTGTACTAATTATTTACAGACTAATCAGCGTTATCTGTTTTTGCTTTTTCTTCTTTTATCTTATTATAGTGGATTTTGCAATATTCTTTGCCGTCAATCGGAGGATATTTTTTGTCGTCGTGCTTAGCCTCGTTCTGGCAGTCGTAGTCAGAGCCTACATACGCACAGCGGATTGCATCCTCTCCGCCTTCTGAAAGCGACGGAATATAACCTACGCAGAAAATTGCTGCAAGTGCAACGCAGATAACCGCCTTGTTGATTGCAGTTGCGTTTTTCTTTTCTTTTGACTTTGCAAAAATCCTGTCGGCGTCAAAACCGTCAAGTTTGGAATTCTTTGCAAAAATCTTGTCGCAGATAAATACAGAGATGAAGTAACCGCAAACGCCTGCAACAGTACCAACAACCATACCGCAGATAACGTCTGTTGCGTAGTGTACCATAAGGTAAACACGTGAGCCCATCGTGCAAACTGCAATAAGGGGAAGTATGTAAGAAATCTTCTTTTTGCCCTCGCTTCTGAAAACAAGTGCCATAGAAACTGCAAGTTCAAAAGCCGCAGTGGTATGACCTGACGGGAACGAGTAGTCGCTCTCGGACAGATGACCTGCACCTATGTAGTAATCCCAGTACTCCTTAACGTCCTGAAGAGTGTTGTAAGGTCTGACACGAAGTGCCATCGGCTTAACAACAACGTTGGTTACGATAGTGCCGATTGCAATTGCAAACACAAGTGCAAAGCCGTATTTTCTTGTCTTTTTAAAAAAGCAAAGAACTATGCCAAGCACTGCCATAGGGATAACGAACGCCTCGTCACCGAGAGTTGTGAACAGCTTTGCAATGAAGGTTAAAAAGCCGTTTTGCATAGAGCCGAAAAAGTGGAAAAACCACAAATCGAAACCTCTGAAAGCAGAGTCGATTTTGTCGCCGAGCGTCGATGTAGCTGCGGCTAAAAGAATAGTGTTCATAATATATTCTCCTTAAAACTAACAATAGATATATGATATCAGGCGTAACACAGTCAGACGGTAATGAAGTCAAACAGAATCAGCTTCATAAAATGTGCGGATTTTTTTGCCTGACAAGGCTTGGCGATAATTCGGTCGACGGGAGCATACACGTTGTATGTGACCGAGCCGAATTATCGGCGTAACGCAGTCAGACGGAAAAAGACGCCATTTTAAGCACGGGCTACCATTTCACCATACTCTTCCTTGCTCTTCTTTATAAACTCCTCAACCTGTGCAGCAGACGGCATAGCGTCGGAGCAGGAGTGAGCGGAAATAAGAATTGAGGCAGAAGCTGAGCCGAATTCAAGGCAGTCGATAATGTCTTTGCCCTGAAGGAGCGAATAGAGGAAGGAGGAACCGTAACCGTCGCCGCCGCCGAAGCCTTTGAGTTTAACCGCAGGGAATGGCTTGATGGTGTAGAATTTGCCGTCGTTGGTGTAGGCGGTTGAACCTTCTTTGCCGTGTTTGATTACACAGATTGCAGCACCGAAGGACTGCCAGTATTTTGCAGATTCGGGGTCGCTTTCACGAACGCCGACGATGCCTTCGGTGAGGTCGAATTCTTCACGGGAGCCCATAATGATGTCGGCATTCTGAGCTACAAGGGAGTAGTAAACGGCGATTTCGTCCTTTGACTTCCAGGTGTATTCACGGTAGTCGATGTCAAAAATTATGCGAGTGTTGTTTTTCTTTGCGAGCATCATTGCTTTGAGACAAGCCTCACGTGACGGCGACTGTGCAAGGGCTGTGCCGCTGATTACGATAGCCTTTGCAGATGCAATGTAATCCTCGTCGATATCCTCGGGTGCCATACAGAAGTCGGCAACGTTGTCACGGTACATAAGAATTGAAGACTTTTCCTTAGAAAGAATTTCGGTAAAAGTAAGACCAAGACACTCACCGTTCTTCGCACGGGTAATTTTTGAGGTGTCAATACCCTCTTTGTCAAAATAATTTACAACAAAGTCGCCGAACTGGTCGTTACTTACGCAGCCCTGAAAGCCAACTTTACAGCCGAGACGTGCAAGACCTACTGCGATGTTTGCAGGCGAGCCGCCAACGTATTTGTTGAAATTTGAAGACTCCGAAAGCGGCATATACATATCGGTGGGGTTAAAGTCGATTGCAATTCTGCCGATTGGAATAAAGTCAAGCGGTTTTGACATATCGAATGTTACATAATTCTGCATAATATATTCTCCTTAATTAAGCTTTATTATCTGTGCCGAAAATCAGAATATGAGTTTTTGCGTTCTGATAAGCACCCTCAACCTCAGCTGCCTGAAGGTCGTAGTATCCTGAAATTTCGCCGTTACTATATGAAGTGCGAACAGTTTGCTCTACCCTGTCAAAAGTTGCGGTTGCAATATTAATTTTTTTGATACCTGTTTTTGAGCAGCGTACAAAATCGTCGGGAGTTATTCCCGTTCCGCCGTGAAGAACGAGCGGGGTTTTTGTAATTCTGTCAACTTCCTCCAAAATATCAAAACGCAGTTTTGGCGTGCTTTTATAATTACCGTGTGCGTTGCCGATTGCTATTGCAAGTGCGTCAACGCCCGTTTCGTTTTCAAAGCGAACGGCGTCGGCAGGGTTGGTGCAGTTGATTGCAATGTCTTCGCTGCCGTCCTCGCTGCCGCCCACGCAACCGATTTCCGCCTCAACTGCCGCACCGTAATTACGTGCTTTTGCAATTACCCTGTTTGTTTGGGCAATGTTTTCGTCAAGCGGAAGATGTGAGCCGTCAAACATTACTGAAGTAAATCCGATGTCGAGTGCCTGGCTGATTTTTTCAAACGTTTTGCCGTGGTCAAAATGTACGGCAACCGGCACTGCGGCATTTTTTGCCGCTGCAACCATAAGCGGACCTATAACCTCGAGCGGCGACTGCTTCAGCCTTACCTCAGCAATCTGCAATATAATCGGTGCTTTGAGTTCCTCAGCCGCTTTGATTACGCCGAGCACCATTTCCATATTGGCAACGGAAAACGAGCCTACTGCAAAGTTGCCCTCTTCTGCGTCAGAGAGCAAATCTTTCATATTAACAAGCATAACTGTTCCTTTCGATAGTTTAATATGTATATATTTACACAGTATGATTTTACTACACTTGCCGTTTGTTTTCAACTAATTTTTAATAAATCTTGATTTTAATTTAAAAATTGTATATTATATATACGCAAGTTACCCAGACGGTTGCGTACAGTTATGCTGTATGAGGAAAGTCCGAGCAGCACAGAGCAGGATAACGGCTAACGGCCGCCGAGGGTGACCTTAGGGATAGTGCAACAGAAATAAACCGCCTGCTTGCAGGCAAGGGTGGAAAGGCGAGGTAAGAGCTCACCGAGGGGGTGGTAACATCCCCTGCCATGTAAACCCTATCCGCTGCAACGCCGATTGGGGAGTTGTTTGCTCGACACATAACCCCGACGGGCGGCTTGAGCGTAGTGGCAACACTGCGTCGAGATAGATAACCGTCCACGACAGAACTCGGCTTACGGGTAACTTGCTTCAAATCAGAATTCGGCTTCGCCTGATTTTTTGATTTGTGTTTTGTGATTTATGTATTCTTGGTTTATTGTTGAATTTAATGAGGTGATAAATTGCCAAGATTTGACAACGAGGGATTTAATCCGGAAAAACGAATTAATAACGACAGCAGAGACAGAAGTGTTCCCGCTGACGAGAACTACTACAAGGATTTGGAAAACGCATTCGGCGTTGACCTCAGCAATTCGGGTAACGTAGTTGACCGTCAGGGCGGATACACTGACATCAACTCGTATCTTGATAACTTTGACGCATCTGCACGGCAGGTACGCAGCACACAGCAGTATAACCGCAGTACCGACGTAAGCCGAAGGGCAACGGCAAAGCCGCCTAAGGCACCTAAGAAACGGCGGGTGTCAACGGGCAAAAAAATTGCTTTAGGGCTGATTGCTTTGGTGCTTGTGATATGTATTGCAGGCGGAGCGTTTGCTAACAGCGTGCTTGGGAAGATAACTTACGACAAACCGCACAGTAACAAATATGTATCTGCAGGCGATTTAATGCAGAGCAAGGACGTTAAAAATATTCTTTTGCTCGGCGTTGACGCAAGACCCGACGAGGAAAGCGAAACAAGCCGTGCTGACTCAATGATGCTTATATCAATTGACAAAAAGCACGGGTGCATAAAGATGACGTCGTTTTTGCGTGACACGTGGGTGTACATTCCGGCTCACGAAGGCGAGCAAAGGCTGAACGCAGCGTCGTCGTACGACGGCTACAACGGTGTTGTGGATACGATTGAGTACAACTTCGGAGTTAAGATTGACGGTTATGTTGTTGCTGACTTTGAGATGTTCAAGGTGCTTGTTGACAGTATTGGCGGCGTTACAGTTAACGTGACGAAGAAAGAGGCAAAAGAGGTAAACAACCATCCCAAACGTTACGGCAAAGTTAAGCTTAAAGCAGGAAAACACAAGTTAAACGGCAAGCAGGCACTTGCCTACTGCCGCATAAGAAAGATTGACACTGACTTTATGCGAACAAAACGCCAGCGTACTGTTATGCAGTCGATACTCAGCGAAGTCAAAAAGGGCAACCCTTTAAAACTTGCAAAAATGGCGTCAAACAGTGCCGAATTTATTGAGACAAGCCTTACAAAAGCTCAGCTTATGAGCATTGGAGTTGCGGCTATCAGCTGCGTTAAGGGCGATATGCTGCAGCAACGTGTTCCGTTTGAACACACCTGGGACTACGCCAACAAAAACGGTGCAAGCGTAATTGCAATAAACGTTGAAAAAAACAAAGAACAGCTTATAGATTACATTTACAATAAAACCGCTGCAGAGATTAAGGCTGAGCAAAAAGAAGATTAATATAAAGCAAAAAGAAAGAGTACGGATTGCTCCGTACCCTTTCTTTTTTTGCCTTTAATGAGGTTAATTACTCATCGTCGTCGCCGTTGATTTGCTCTACCTGAGAAGTAGCAATAACATCAACAGTCTTATACTCATCAACAACAACCTCTGGCTTTGTGTAGAGTTCTTTCATTATGAACCTCCTATATATCCACCGTACCTGCCCCGAAGGGCAGATAGGTTGATGTAATGATTATTAATTATGAATCGATTGAGAAGTAATCTGAGTAGATTACCTGAACGCCGGCAGCATTCTTAACAACGATGAAGGACTTAGCGGTTACCTGGTTACCTGATGTCTTAATACCGTAGTTAAGAGCGAATTCGTTAGATGCTGTGTTCTTTGTAGCAGCACGAGCAACCTTAACGTTACCGCTGTTTGTGCCTGTGCCAGCCTTGCCCTCGTTTTCGATTACAAGGTCAGCTTCGGTCAGGTTCTTACCGTATACGAAACCATAGTCAACAAGCTCGTAACCAGCAGGTACGTTTCTTGTAGCCATGATGTTGTATCTGTAAGAAGGATCTGTAAGACGGTTTGCACCAATGATAGTTGTTGTAGGCTCAGCTGCAACATCTGTAAGCATTGTGATTTCAACATCAGCACCTACGAAGAATGAATATGTATCCTCTGTAGAAACTGTTGTGCCGCCGATTGCCCAGCCCTTAGCATTTTCGTTATAAACGGTTACCTTAGTATCGTAAGGAATCTGGCCGTTTTCGAAGCCTGCTGTATCAAGAGCTGTTGCAGTGATGTCTGCACCTTCAGCGTCCTTAACAGTTACTGTGAACTTCTGAGTTGACTCAACGTCTTCGTAAACAGCCCAGATAGTCTTGGACTCTGTAAGAGCAAGGATGTCAGCTTCTGCTGTATCCCACTCTACAAATCTGCTTGACGGATATGACTGTGCAGTCGGGATGCCGTCAGAAGCGATTGTAGCCTGATACTGCTCAGCTGTAAGGTCTTTGTATTCCTTAACCTTGTTGCCGAACTTATCGTAGAATACTACAGTAATGTTTGTGCTGTCAGGAACTTCAAATACAGGAGTAACGGTTACATCTGCATAAGCGTATGATGTGAAGGTTGCATCCTCAGATACAATCTTGCCGTTCATTTCCCAACCCTTGAAGTACTTGTCGCCGTCTGTTACAGCGAGAGTATAAGCTGTGCCGTAAGGAACTGGAGTATCGTTAACCTTTGTACCGTCAAGCTCTTTACCGTTGATGGTAATTCCGCCGATTTCGTACTTAGGAACTGTTACGATAATGCCTGTTGCAGGAATAACCTTAGACTCTCTTGAAAGTTCTGTGTTGCACTCTGTGCAGTAAACAACTTCGTCATAAGAACCGTCAGTTGTCTTTGTTGCAGGAACTTCGTTCTCCTTAACTGCTTCGCCAGGTGTATGAGCGAGTTTGCCGATTGTCTTATGATCTCTTGAGATTTCTGCGTTACATACTGTGCAGTATACAACCTCGTCATATGAGCCTTCTGCTGTGCATGATGCAGGAACTTCGTTCTCAATAACTGCCTGACCCGGAGTATGACCCGGTGCAGGAATTACAATCGGATTGCTGATTTCGTTTGTAGCGTCAGCGTCTGAGAACATCTTGCCGCAGCCTGAGCATACCCAGTAAGCCTCTGAACCATCCTCTGTGCAGGTTGCAGGAACTGCTGCATAAGCAGTGAGGTTGTGTGTATGACCTGCAGGAGCCTTTGTTTCAACTTCCTTAGAATCGTTGAATTCGCCTACTGAATAGGTGTATGTTGTGATTTCAGGAAGAGTTTCTGTCTGCTGCTGAGTTACTTCAAATGTAGTCTGAACGTTTTCAGTCTTTGTGTGACTTGCATCGTTAGCACATACATATGTTGCGTCAACCTTACCGGTTTCAGTATTAAGAGTATCCCAGTTGATAGCACTGATTTCATAAGCGTGGTCGGTTGCATTAATAACAATCGGGTTGCTGATTTCGTTCTGACCCTCAGCGTCTGAGAAGAGACTATGACAAACTGTGCACTCCCAGTAAGCCTCTGTACCGTCCTCTGTGCAGGTTGCGGGAACTTCTGCGTGAGGAGTAAGTGTGTGGCCTGTCGGGTCTGTGTAGTTATCAACATAAGTGCTGTCGCCACGTGAGCATGTGTAAGTTGTGTAGCCCTGCTCTGTGCAAGTAGGAGGTGTTACAACTGAAACATAGTCATGCTGAAGAGCGTCAATAGTCTTTGTCTCTCTTGAGATTTCTTCGCCGCACTCTGTGCAGTAAACAACCTCGTCATATGAACCGTCAGTTGTGCAGGTTGCAGCAACTTCGTTTTCACGAACAGCTTCACCAGGTGTATGAACGTGAGCTGACTGAACGTTCTGGTTAACGCCCATGAATGTCATCTTTCTTGAACCGAAGTTCTCTTCCTCAGCACCGAACTGGTTTGTAGCTGATACGAATCTGTTCTCTTCATAAGTGGTATAAGCACTTGATGAAGTGTTGTCAAGTGAAGGTGAGTAACCGCCCTCTGAGAAGCCTGAGAATACATCTGTACCGATGTTATCCTTTGTGTGAGCTTTCTTACCGCCGTTGTGAATCCAGAACTGAAGCGGGTTAGAAGCACTGATGTCTTCTTTAAGGATGAATGTGAAGGTAGCCATAATTGACTTGCCTTCCATATCTGTAAGGTCACCGTTTTCGTCGATTACCTGAACAGCTTTGCTGTTTGTAATCTTTGACCAGTCAGCACCTGTAGCTGTATCTTCAAGATAGAGATACTTAACGCCGTCAAAGTCTGTTCTGATGCAAGACTCTACAGAGTCAACGCCTGTGTAGAGAGCACCGGCACTCTGGTCGGAAAAGATATTTGTACCGAATTCAGCGTCTTCTGCAGTGAAGTCATCCGGGAATGCTTCTGCAAGCTGAGCAGCTGTACCTGTGTTGTAAGTAGCACTTTTACCTGAACCAACAGCAAGACCGTAGAGAGGCTCAATGTTGTCAGAATAGCAGATTTCTGCATTACCAACGAATACTGTAGGAACGTTGTCCATACGTACTGTGATGGTGAATGCGTCGCCTGCCTTAAGGTTGTAGTCGCTTGCAAGAGCGGTGTCAAGTTCACCGTCAGCTGCTGCGTCTGTTTCAAGTACTTTTGCTGTATCAGCAGCCTCGATTGTAAGGCCTGATACTGAGTAAACAGCGTCGCTTGAAACGGAACCTGTTGCCTTAAGCTGAGGACCGCTGATACCTGCAACAGAGTAGT
The DNA here is from genome assembly GCA_015065445.1 of Oscillospiraceae bacterium. Classification (GTDB taxonomy): domain Bacteria; phylum Bacillota; class Clostridia; order Oscillospirales; family Acutalibacteraceae; genus Eubacterium_R. Next base: position 16,695 of record SVQF01000007.1, read on the forward strand.
CGTAAGATGCGTTTCTGCCTGCTGCATTCTCAAAATAACCGTCTGCGTAGTTGTCTACCCATTTTGTTGCGTTGTCGCCGTATGTGTCAAACAGTGTACCAAACTGAATCTGAATGTCAGGATGATACTCAGTTGTGTCAACTGCAAGTGCCGAAATTGGTGCTGAGAACATTACCATAAGCACTGCGAGTAAACAAGCAACAACTTTTTTAAATGATTTGCTCATTTAAAATTACCTCCATAAATTTTACATAAATTTTATTACTGTTAAAGTACGAACGAAGCGTACCTGATTGACTTACCGCTGAATCCCTTATAGATAGCGTTATCGCCTGCACCGAAAGCACCGTTACCGTCAAGGTCCATATCAGGATTCTGACTGTTGTAACCGTCCTTATAAAGTCCGTTATCACCTGCACCCCATACGCCGTTGGAGTCGTAGTCAACTGCAACAACAGGAATGTTCGGATAATCAGTTACATCGTTGCCGCTGAGAGTAATAACTCTCTCGTTTACGCAGTACTTTGTAATTCTGAGCGATACAGCGTCGTTAGGAATTTCAACATAGAACTTACCGTCGCTGTCGGTTGTTGTTGTTGCAACGACTGCGTCGTTTGCGTCAAGAACGTCAACCGTAGCGTTTGCTACCTTTGAATCGGGAGCAAAGTTTGTTCCTGTTTCCTCGGTTGCTACTTTCAAAGTACCTGTAACAGTAATTTTTGATGACGGTGACATATCGAAGTCAAGGAAAGGATAATCGGTTGCGGTCTGCTCTAAGTCTTTGTAGACATAAGCGGCTTCGTTACCCTCTTCTAAATTTGCGATAATGAATGTGTGATTTCTGCTTGTAGAGACTTGGAAGAAATCAGCAAAGTCGCCGTCGGTGTTAACGTCAACCGTAAGAGTTACCATTACAGTTTCGCCGTTAAGCTCGGTGTAAGTGGTGTTGTTAACGGTTGAGATAACAATAACAAATTTGTTGTTATCTGTGTCAACCTTGTATCCGCCATATTCAAAGCCTGAATTTTCAACATCTGCAATTGAGGTTACGTTTGTGATAGTAATATCATCTGTAAGCTGTGCAGTTAAATTGAAGATTGCGACGTTTGAAATATTTTTGAGTGCAAGATTAACTGTATATCTTTCACCTGCAGCAAGAGCATTGCCGTCTGCCTCATCGCCGTTTGAATCGAGGAACTGTGCACTGATGAATGGAGATTCTTCACCAAGCGGCACACCCTCAGCGAGTACGGTGAGCGGCATTGCTGCAATAATTAAAACAATGGAAAGGGCAGTAATCATTATTTTGTAAAGTGTTTTTTTCATAATAAATCACTACTCTGTGCAAAAGCACAAATTTCCTTGCCCGAGTTGCCCCTTGCGGGGCAACCCGTAGTAGAATAGTTATTAAGTATTAATACTTATTATAATGTAAGGTCTGCATATCTGATTGACTTACCGCTGAATCCCTTATAGATAGCGTTATCGCCTGCACCGAATGCACCGTTACCGTCAAGATCCATATCAGGATTCTGACTGTTGTAACCGTCCTTATAAAGTCCGTTATCACCTGCACCCCATACGCCGTTGGAGTCGTAGTCAACTGCAACAACAGGAATGTTCGGATAATCGGATACTGCTTCACCGTTAAGAGTAATAACTCTTTCGTTTACGCAGTACTTAGAAATCTTGATAGAAACGCCGTTGTCAGGAACAACGATTGAGAACTTACCGTCGCTGTCGGTTGTAGTTGTTGCAACAACTGCACCGTTTGCGTCGAGAACGTCAACTGTAGCGTCTGCTACCTTTGAGTCAGGTGCAAAGTTTGTACCTGTCTCTTCTGTTGCTACCTTAACTGTACCTGTTACGGTGTAGCCTTCGCCCTCAGGCTCGCCAACAAACTCTTCGAGGTTGTTTTCTGCGATGATGAGGTGTGACTTAGCTGTGTAGCAATCGCTTACTTCTGCGTCGAGTGATGTTGCGTCTGCACGGCCTGTCTGAGCTGTGTCAACAGCAGCACCGAGTGCGTCGATGTAAGCCTTCCAGGAAGCGTCTGTGTAAGCCTTGTTACCCTCAGCGTCCTCGTTAACGATTTCGCCGTTCTTAACTGTACCGAAGCGAACTTCAGAAGCAGTTGTTGATACAGAGTACGGATATACAGGATCACTTTCGTGAGCTCCCTTAGTTGAGTATGTGAATCTGTAAGCCTCGTCGCTTGTCTTAGTTGCTGTGTAAGCACTGTAAGCATTGCCTGAAGCGTGGTCGATTTCACTCTCAAGTCTGTTACCGGCTTTGTAGCTGATATGAGTAGCATCTGCTCTTGCCTTGTAAAGCTCATATACACGGATTGCTTCACTGATTTCTACAGCAGAAGCCTCTGTTGTGTAAGTCGGCTCGTAAACATAAAGTGTGCCGTCAATAGCGTCGCCGATGTTGTATTCTTCAACCTTGTCGTAACCGCCTGTAGCGTTAGCTGCATAATAATCAGTATCATACTGATATGTGGTGTCGGTTGTAGCAACAGGAGTCCACTCTGTTGCAAGAATGCCCTCTGCTTCCTTAGCAACCTTAACCATTGCCTCGTAGTTAGCAACGATGAAGTTTACATTGTTAAGACCTTCACGGTCTTCAGATACGCCTTCAACAATTCTGTTTGCAGCGTTCTTAACGTTCTTCTTAACCTGCTCCATCCAGTAGTCAAGGTTATTGCTGAGACCTTCGTATTCTGAACGGTACTCAGTGCCGTCGTTCGGCTTAGTAATTGTCTGACCTTCAGGAAGCTTGTAAGTAGGATCGTCTGTTGAGTTAACCTTGTTACCGTCAGTATCTCTGTATACAAACTGAACCTGCTTGTAAATTGTAGCACCTGTGCTGTCTGTTTCAACTTCGCTGGTGTCTACAAGATACGGATAAGTATAAGTAGTAGTATCCCACTCCTGCTTGTACTTAGCCTGGTTAGCTACATACCATACGCCGTCAACCTTTGTTACAGGCATACCTACAGCGTCTTCGCCGTTTGTAACGTCAGAATCTGTAAGTTTGTGTGCGTCGTCAGCGTAGTAGATTGGAAGCTGGCAGTCAACATCGTTGTACCAATAACCGTCGTCGCCCTTAACTGCTGAAATAAGCATAGCTGACGGAAGTGCAACTGATGTAGGAACAGGCTGATAAGCCTTGTCGCCTGTCTCTTTTGTGGTATCGCTTGTTACTGTTGCTCTGATTGTCTCTGAACCGAGAGTACGAGCGTTATTCTGGTTGATAGGCTCGGAAATCTTAGCAACTGCAAGCTGGAATCCATTCTGAAGTGATTCATAAATAGCTGATGATGTGCCGTCATAGTCAGAAAGGTCAGAATCCTGATATGCAGCCATTGTCTGAATATCAGCTTCGTAAGCCTGCTGAAGAACTGCAGCCTGAGTATCATCTGCTACGTAAAGGTTAAATGTTGTCTTAGCTTCGTCGTTGTTTCTGAAGAAGTCAATCTGTACAGATTCCATAAACTTGCTAAGCTCTGTAGTACCGTCATACTTAAGGAATACCTTAGAGTTATCCTCTGTATTCTTCTTAAGTCTGTTCTTACCTACGCCGAAGTAGATACCCGGAACAGGTGTACCCCAGGAGATAGATACCTTAGACTTTGAGTTGCCGTAGTTACCCTGAAGAAGACCGGTTGTAGGTCTAACAAATACAGCGTTGTAGAGGTATTCGGTTGTGCCGTCTGCTCTTACACGTGCAATTTCACGGTCAACACCTGTAACAGCGCCTGAAGCAAGAGCCTCGTCAAATGTCCATACAACGTGCGGACGGGTTGAGAAACCGTCTGAGTTCTGGATTGAAGAGTCGAGTGCAGCAATTTCGTCAGCTGTATAACCTTCGTAACCGCCGCTGAGACCGCCGCCTGAACCGTTATCGTCTACAGATGCGGAGTAAGAGTTGGTGTTCTTGGAACCACGGTACCAAGTACCATTATAATAGTAGTCATAAAGGTCATAGTTAATGATGCTACCGTTACTCTTATCAATAGCAGCGTAAGCCAGAGTTGTATCTGTGCCGCTTGCTGTTGACTGTGTTGAAGCTACTGTGCCGTTTGAAACTGCATAGTACTTAACACCGCTCTTAGCGTATGTGAAGATACCGTCCATTGCCTTGTAACCGTCACCGAACAGCGGGTTGTTACGGTTCTTCATATAGAATGTAAGAGTGTTGATGGATTCAGGATCACTCATAGGAACGATGAAGTCCTTAGGAGTTCTGTATCTGAAACCGCTTGAACCACTCGGGCAGTCAACTTCATTATAATATGAAGAGTTTGTGCTGAGTGTGTTTCCGCTGTAAGCGTTTTCCTTCCAACCCTTTGCAATTGTGTGATACATAAAGGTCTTGGTCTTGAGGTCTGTGTAAAGAGCCTCGCCGCCGTTGCCGAGTGTAACATTGTAATGGATTGTGAAGGTGTAAAGGATGCTACCGATAGCTGCTGAAGGAGCCTTACCTGTGATAGCAATCTTTTCTGTTGCTTCAGGAGCAATAGTTGCTGTTTTCTTAGCAAGGTTAATCTGTGAAGTTGTTGTTGTTGAAGCACCGCTTGAGTTTGTGGTAGCTTCAACGTCGATACCTGTAACTTCTACATAAAGTCTGTTGTCCTGAACAACCTGACCGTCAGTTCTGCCGGTGGTGTTGTAAGCTCTGTTGATACCGATTGAACCGTTCTTAATGTTGAGGTAGTTGGTATCAAGAGTACCTGCAGCAGTGAGGCCTGAAATAGACGCATTCTGTACAGATGCTGTAACTGCACCGAATGTGTGAGGACCAATCTGAGGAGTGAAGTCAGGGACGAAGCTATTAACTGCAGAAGCAGCAAACATCAAAGCTGTCCAAGCACCCTTAGGACCGGTTGCGTTAACGCCGTCGAAGCCGCCGAGAGCTGTATAAAGGTTAGCTACGAGAAGTGACAGATAGCCGAGGTCGTTAGATGATGTAACTGTACCTGCTGAGCCGTTGCCCTTGTAGTTACCGAGCCAGCTTACGTGAAGCATTGTGTCGAACGGTGTTGCAGAATTAAGTTCTGCATAAGTAGGAAGAATCTGGTTGTAACCCTTGCCGTAGCGTGGGCCAAGAAGATTATTGATGATTGAAACAACGATGTCGTCGTAAACCATCTCGTCAATACCCTTGCTTGAAATCGGTTCTGAGCAGCAGATAGTGTAAACTCTCTCAAGCAAGTCTGTGATACCTGTGCCGTTACCGTCTTCGCCGCCGATATTAAGAATGTTCTTAATAATATCGTTATAGATAAGGTCTTCAGAACTGAACTGTCCGCTGTATGCAGATGTGCCGTACTGAAGTTCACCCATAATAGGTAAGAGTTTGTTTACAACATTATCAACGTTTGTCCACAGGCTGTTTGTAGGCTGAACAAGTGCTTTACCGCTTGAATCAGCAACGCCGAGGAGTGTAGCAACAGACTTGCTCTGTGCTGTTGTTGATGAACCGCCCTTAACTGCAGGATACTTGTAGTCTGATGCATAGTAGCATACTACTGAGTTAGCAAGATCCCAGATTGAAGAGCTGTCTGAAGTTGTTGTGTCGTAAACGTTCCACTCAGAGCCATCAGTGTTTCTTACAGGAACGAATGCCTGTACAACGTAGCCTACTGCGTCACGAGCCATAGGAAGAATGCAGGTGTCAAAATCTGCTTCAATCTTGCCGTCAGCGTCGTATGTTACGAAGTTACTGTAATCTCTGTCAGGAAGAACATATGAAAGGTATTCTGCAAGAGCAAGATAACCTGCACCCTCTGCGTCCTTAACCTTATCCCAGTCTTCGTGGTGGATTGTGTTTGCAATGCTTACATTCTGAACGACTGCAGCAACTGCAAGCGGAATAGCAGCCTCTTCAAAGTTACCTTCTGTGAGGTTGGTTGTTCCGTTATAAGTGATGTTGTGGTCCTTATAGAACTGGTTGAAGATGTACGGGTCAGCTGCGTTTGCTGCATACTCAAACATAGCGAGTGCGTTAGAAACAAGAGTTTCTGCACTTGTTCTGATGTTAGCTGCTTTGCCGCTGCCTGTAAGATCCATATTACCTGTTGTAACCATAGTAGGAACGTGGAGGTCTGTAGCAACTACGCCTCTTTCACTACCTTGGAAACCGATATTTGAGCTCTCAGGGAAGAGAACCTTTGTAGCAGCAACGAGAAGGTCGTTGAGTGCTGCAGGGATTGATGAGTATTCATCGTTATCAAATGCTGCTGTAATGAAATCATCAATTTCCTTAGTACCGGTCTGCTCAAAGTAGAGGTTGATAGGACCTGTCTGTACATCGAAATAGTAGTCAGCCATCGGGCTGTAACGAAGTTTAACAAAGAGTGACTTTGACTTAATGTCTCTCCAGTTGCCTTCAGCGTCTTCAGAGATGCTTCTGTCAAATGTGAGGTTAGTCTTGATGTACTCTTTCATCTTAGCTGCTGATAAACCGTAGCCAGGAGCGATTTCGGCAATCCACTCGTCAACGTGGTCATACATATCAGCACCCTTGTTAGCTGTGCTCCAGCCGTACTTGCCCGAACGCCACAGATAGTAGTGGTTATCGAAGTTTGTGCCGTGAGTATTCTCGGTGTCGTCGTGGTTGTCGTAGTTTACGTGAAGAAGACCGATTGTAGCCTTAAGTGCTGTGTTCCATGCAATCTTAGCTGCATCGTAAGCAACATCAAGAAGGTTGTCGGTTGTCTCTACTGTAAGAACGTCTGAGTCATAGCGGAAGAGATAAACGTTACCTTCATCTGTGTAGTGAAGTTTTCCGTCGTAGTCTGTTCCGTTAGCTGCGTTATACGCTGCTGTGATTTCAGCAGTATTTTCATCTGTTAAAGTCTGACCGTTATCTTCAGCATATGCTTTAAGTGCTGCGTAACGGGTCTTTGAAGAGTCAGCCGGTGTGCCGAGGTCATTATTCTTTTCCTGATAAGTAATCTCTGCATTAATCTGCTGGAGAAGCTGAGTGCTGAGTGCTTCAAAGAGTCTGGTGTCGAAATTCCAGTTTGTAAGATTACCGTTGCTGTCGGTAGCTTTGTATGTAGCAAGTTCTTCGTCGGTATACCATTTGGTATTTGTGAAGATAAGGTTAGCAACAACGTTGTAAGCAAGGTCGTTCTGGTAGTTATCCCACATACCGAGTGTATCCTTAAGGATATCAAAGATGTCTGAGCTTCCTGCTAAGTTGCTTACAACACCGCCGAGGATTGTACCAAGGTTGAAGTCGCCGATAACAAGCTTACGGAATACGTTGTTACCGTCTTTTGTGTTGTCGTAGAGAAGTCTTGCAACAGCTATAAGAATTTCTTTAGCTGTGTACTTAGCACGATAGCTTCTGCCACACTTAGAAACAACATCTGATGCACTTGTTGAATAGCTTTCTGCAAGGTCTGCAACGCCATTGAGATTAATGTTTTTAACGTCGCCGCCTACAAGACCGCCATATGAGTCAAGAAGGTCATCAGCCTGCTCAACTGTATAGATAAGACCGTCAACGCTGTCGAGGTACGCATCAATTTTGATGGTAGCAACAACGATGTTCTGGCTGAAGTGATACTCGTCAAAACCAACGAGGTTTTTCATTGTCCAGGAAAGATTTGCGTCTGCCCAGTCAAGAATAGCTTCAGCTGTCTGCTCATCTGTAGTCTCTGCCCATGCAAGGAAGTTGTAAGCAAGATTTTCGTCATGATAATCTTCAGCTCTTGCATATGCTGTGAGAGCACCTGTGAAGCAGGAAATTGCCATCAAAGCCGAAAGAAACAAAGCAATCAATTTTTTGGTAAAAATCTTAGATTTTTTTGATTCCAATTTAAATTTTCCTCCGAATTAAAAATTACGAATAACGCATTTAATTGACTAACGTGATGTCGCAATCTCTGACCTCGCTGCAAAAGTTGCAGCAGATTGAAGGTATTTAACCACCGTTAGAGGCTAAGCCCACTCAAAAAAACGCATATCACGCAAATATATTAAATCACTATTTAATCTTAAAGTCAATAAGAAATTACGAATTTTTAACATATTATATACAGTTGTCCAAAAGTGTGAACATTTTGTGAACTACCCCCTTGACAAACCGAAAGAAATATAGTATGATTCAGTTAGATTGTTAACAATTTGTTCAAAATCATTTTACAATTAGTCAAAATTTAGTTTTACACATTGTTATTTGTGTATGTAAAGTTATAATCTTTACAGTGAATTTTTGATGCAAGTATTTTGCTTTACACAACAGCATTTTGTGGCTTGATTTCGGGGCATAAACTACATATTGGAACGGCGTAAAGCAGGGCGACTTTTCAGATTTTGAAAATCGGCTTGTTTTTCGTGTCTGTAATGACAAAATCGGCAAAGTGTAAGTCGGTTTTTTCTACGCCGCTTAGTCGAAATATGGTAAAAAAGTTTAATAATTTGTGAATTATTTTTGAATTTTATATTGACTTAATTTTTTAAATCTGTTATATATATAATTGAGTTTGCTTGTCGCAGAGTAAAATCCGGAATTGCTCTGCGTTCTCATATGCGGGTGTTCCCGCAAATCATTTAGGAAAAGGAGAGATGATTATGAAAACGAGCAAAAAATTACTAAGCCTGTTTTTGGCTTTAGTAATGGTCATTACATCATGTAGTGTTGGTCTCACCGCCTTTGCAGCAGACGGTAACAGAACAGACTCCAACAATACATATTGGAATGACGGTACAGACGCAAGTGCAGCTTTTGATGCACTCAACACACTTGCCCCCGAAATTCTTCAGATTGACGCCGTTAAGGGTCTGCTTGAAGATAAACTGGGCATGACAGTAGACGAAAACACTACTATTTCAGACGTAGTGGCTGCCGCTTCCCCACTTATTATGGGACTGCTTGGCGGTGCTGTGGACAAGTCCACAATTATTCCAGGCTACAGCAAGCTTACTGAGTACTATTACTCATATCTTGACGGCGACGGAACAGCACCAATCAGTTTTTACACACTGTACAACTTCTGCAAGCAGAATCAGAGTGCGGGCGGTGAACTTGGCAAATACTGTCAGGAAACACTTCCAAAACTCAACGAACTTCTTAACCAGTACAATGTTGCAGGTGCAAAGTTCAGCCAGCAGCTCGACGACGCACAGAACGCACTCGGTAACGACTACGGTGCATATCTGCCGTCTGATACGAGTATGACTAAGTCACAGGTCAGAAACATCGACGTAAACGGCACTCCGTTCAGTGAATGCCCTGCAGGTGACGCACAGTTCCTCATCGACTACCTCAACGGTATGTTCGAGTCTTACGGCTCACCTGAAAGAGCAGAAAACATTGCCGACGTTGTTTACTATATGATGATGGATGAAGGCGGAGCAAGATTTATCACCGCAAGATTCCTCGGCACAGCACTTCTCGGCGGTGCAACCATCAAACCTGACGGCACAACTGCTCTTACACTCAGCAACTATGCTGACGTTCTCGGCAACGTTTATTCTCTTGCTCAGTACTGTTCAGATAACAGTATTGACTACGACGCACTTTCTGATAAAGAAAAAGCAATTGTTGACGAACATTATGACAGCTCGCTTGTTATGATGGGTCTTCAGTATGTTCTTCCTGAGTTCAACACCGACTCGTCGCTCAGTTCTCCTTACTATGAGGAACTCTGCCTCGGTCTTATGGTTTACACAGGTGCGTTCGGCAACCTTGACGCTTGTAAAAAGCTTGCTGACGACGCTAAGATTACAGATGCTCAGTTCAACGAGTTCTGTAAATATCTTAAGGATGAACTTCACCTTACAGGTTACGACGTAAACGCTATCAAAAATTATCTTGAGAACAATTCTCCGTTCTCTGCTCAGGCAACAAAATACTTCCTTGGCTATATGACAGACAGCCAGTCACGTGATATTGTTGCTGAGTTCTTTGAAAAATGTATCGATAACCCGTCAGAAGCAAGAAATTATGTGCTTCACGACAACGACTACAACAGCGTTTACCTCTTCAAGAACGGTAAGGACGGCAACGCACTCTCAATGGTGGACCGTCTTAACGCAATGATGGCTTCCGAAGTTCTTATTGATAAGTTCGGCGACGATATGAAAAACAAGGGCGGTATCTCGGCAAGAGACGCTTCTGAGCCTGCTCTTTACACCGAAGACTTCTTCAACTATAACTTCGGTATCAAGTCAAACATCACAGAGACCTATAAGTATGAGGGCGACATCGTTATTCCTGACAAACTTATGGTTCAGGCAGTTAACGCAACTCTTAACGGTCTTCTTTCTCAGTACCTTGATCCAAACACTCAGATAGGCGGCATTATTTCGAGCGTTCTTGAAGGACTTCTCGAAACTCCTATTGAGCTTTACAACGACCAGGGTACAGGCGTACTTAACGATGTATGGCTTAAACTTTACAACAATCCTGTTGAAGAGATATTCAATCTTCTTCCGACCCTTACAATCGCAGTTGACGAGCTTGTAGTACCTATCCTCCTCAACAAAGAGGGCGACAAGTATAACGGATTCCTTTACGACCTGCTTTGCACGGGCGACGGTATTCTTGCCAAGTACACTCAGGCTGCAGGCAACACCGATATCGGTCTCGGCACTCTGAATATTGACCTTAACAAGTCCATCCCTGCAATCCTTAACTGGTTAGTAGGCGAAGAGGACAAGGCAATTGACATTGTCGGCACATATTCAGGTGATTACAGCAGCGACGTTCCTAAGTTCCTCAACATCTATGTTGCAGATAAGGCACTCGCAGGTGCTCACCTCAACGGCGGTCTTGCTAAGGTTCTTAAGAAGAACGAATCTTTCCAGGGAGACAATGCTTACCTTGCAGACTCAATTGACGAGGCTGTAACCGAAATCGCATCTTTTGCACTCAAGGCTATCGAGGATTATCTTGACGCTAACGAAAACGACAAGAGATACGACAGTGAGGGTACTGTAACACAGAACGGTCTTAACAACGTATTTGTTGCACTTCCTCAGATTCTTGACCAGATTGGTCAGAACTATATCAGTAAGTACCGTGTTGATTCAGACTGGACATACACTTACGACGGTAAGATTCAAAACATTACCAAGTCAACAACAGGCGGTGATGTTCAGCAGAAGATTAACAACACGCTTCAGGACTTCAAGAATCTTGCTACATCCAACGACCCTGCAGCAATTCTTGATAACTTTGTAGGTATCTTTATCGGTAACTGGATTAACGGTTTACTCGATATTGTTAACGATACAATCTCCGACCCAAGCAATAGGATTACTTCTAATCTTGTTCTTGTGCAGGGACTTCTTGACGCTCTCGGCGGATTCGGTGAAAAGAGTATTATCACCGACGTACTTAACGGTCTGTTCCAGCTTAAGAGAAGCGACGTTGCTTCGTTCACTCTTAAAGAGCGTACTGAAACGGGATTTGTAGGTTTCAGTAACGAAAGCGGCTTCTTCCTTCTTTCAAACATTCAGTTTAAGAAAGACGGCAAAACGAAGGGACTTATTCCGTTTATCTCAACACTTATCAAACCAGACGATAAAAACAAGGCGAATTACTCAGTAGAAAAAGTATTTAAAGCAACTCCTAAGCTTTCTGCTTCTTCTAAGGCTAATAAGTCGGCTGCAGGTACTGACTACAGCAAGCTGCTCTCCAAGAAAAACGTTAAGGCAGCACAGAAACTCGTAGACGTACTCGACGAATTGCTTTCATCTCTCCTTGAAAATACTTCAGTTAACGGATTTGATTTAGACGCAACAGACAACATCCTTTCAGGTGTGGTATCATTTGCATCTGCATACCTCGGCTATCAGAACACAAATGATATTGTTAAACTTGTAAACAACTACCTGTACTACATCAACGGTGAAAAGAGCACTGTTAAGAGTACATCGGGTAAAATCGGCACACGTCCTACTAAAGACGGCGACGTTGACGTAAAGAAAGTTTACACTCCTGAAAACCTTTCAAATCTTGTTATTCAGACATACTCACTTCTTGAGAACATTGTTGACTATCTGTTCTACAATAAGTCAAACGGTTTCCTCTCAACAAGAGACCCGAATATGCTTGTTGCAGACGCTGCTTACGGTATTATCTCACCTGACGCAGTTGCAGTACGTCTCAGCGACGACTACAGCGACACTGCAGAGGTGCTCAGCAGCACAGATTATCACAACTGGAACTCGTTTAAGATTAAGATTACCGACGCTAACAAGAAAGACGGCAAGTACCTTCAGAACTATCTGAAGTTCAACTTCTCAAAGGGTGACAAAGAAGCGTTCTACGACGGTCTTGGCGAATCACTCAACGGCGTTGCTGCAATCATAGGCGTAATTCTTACAGACTCCAGCATAAGCGACAGCACACGTGACCAGAACTACTACAGTGGAATTCTTTATCCTGTGCTTAACAGCGTTGCCAAGGCAACAGGTGCAAGCGGCGTAATGTCACCTGCAGATTTCAATGCAGCGAGCCCGTCAGACCAGCTTATCAAGGGTATTATTACTCCTCTTTCAAGCATACTTGACCAGCTTTATGACAAGCCTGCATCATTTATTCTGAACCTTGTCAAAGGTGCGGCAGGCGTACTTGATGACGATTCGGTTAACAGTATTATCAATTCGGCACTTGCTCCAATCGGCGGACTTGCTATCGGTGCTATCAGCGTTGTAAGCAACCTGTCACCTACTCTTGCAAACAAGATTGCTGAGCTTCTGTCAAATCTTATAGGCGACGGCATTGACATTCCGTCAAAGGATATTATTGTTAATCTTATTAACAACATCTCGATTGGCAATATGAAGGTTAAGGACGTAATCAACCTTCCGTCAATCAACTGGAAGAAACTTGCATCTGCCAAATCACCTGCAGAGGTACTTCTCCTCGTTTACGGTTATCTTGTAGATTCAGTTCTTCATTCAGAGCTTATCAGCGGACTTATCGACAGTTTTGCTCCGGGTCTCACAAAGATGCTCAAGAAACTTGACGCCGTTCAGATTCTTACAATCATCAGCGACGTTATTGAGTCTGTACAGAGCCCGACTGAGATTTACTGGACTTTCCGTGAATACATCGGCAAGATTTCGAACACATTTGTTTATCCTCAGGGCATTCTCGCTTCTGACGCTGACAAAGCGGTAGGACAGCTTGACGACCTTGTGGCAAATGTATTCCCGCTTCTCAACAGCCTTGGTGTTACAGATATCAAGGGTCTGGGTGACCTCGTAAACGATAAGCTTTACACCAACGACCTTCTTACAACAGCTGCTAAGGGCATCTACGGTGCACTCAGCAAGGGTACCGCAGGCGACGTGCTTGCAGCACTCGGCTTTGACCTTTCACCAAAGGGCTTTGCCGCTTACCTTACAAATTCAAGTTACGGCAAGACTTACACAAGTGCCGCAGCAACACTTAAGAAAGCTAAGAGCTGGGATAAAGTAACCAAGCTCAACTGGGGCTTTACAAACGGCAGCTCAAAGGCTCAGACAGGATTTATCAACGGTCTTGCAGCAGTACTCAGACCGCTTAACGATGTTCTTGCTGTATTCCTTGCAGAAGGCAGCCTCAAGAAAGCAATTGACCTCGACGTTGTTAAAATCGCTAAGATGCTTGACCTTAAGGGCAGCACAAAGCTCGGCAGCGGCGAATACGGTGCAACTCTTGACTACAAGCTCAAGAAGGGCATGCTTACAGTTGGTATCAGGTCAAACGTTAAGACCGCTTCCAACAATATGAACGTAAGAAACGAAATCAAGGTTGACGTTAACGCAATCGCTAAAGACCTTCAGGATATTCTTGACGGTTCCAAAGGCATCAACCTCGGCACAAACGGTTACGAAAGTGCTGTAATCCCGATTCTCGAAGCATTTATGTGCGACGGAGTAAAGACTTACAAGCAGTATAAGAAGGATTACAACAAGGCTAAGGATAACCTCATCATCAACATTCTCAAACCTCTCTTCGGTTTTGTTGACGATGTTACCGACAAGCCGTTTGACACACTCACTAAGGTTCTTCCGAACGTTGGATACTTCATCGAAAACAACGGCGTTGCTCAGGCAGTAGGTAATCTCCTTGCTCCTCTCACCGCTAAGGACGGTATCCTCGGCGTTCTCAAGAAGGACGGACTTGATATAGACAAACTTATCAAGCTCATCTTTGCAAAAGACCTCGGCTCAATCGTAGCTGACGCTCTTAACATCAACGCAAAACTTACAATCGACCTGAACCATATGGAAAAGACCAACATTCAGGTAATTGTAGTTCCGCTTGTAAACAAGATTCTTGCTGATAACAAACTTGGCATCAAGCTTCCTGACATCAGCTTCAAGAAACTTGCAAGCCACGGTACAGTTAAAGTTGTAAGAAGTGCAGCAAAGAATGACGAAGGCAAATACACCACACGTCAGGTTAAGGCTGACCAGGGCGAAACCCTTGTGGCAACCTTCAGATACATTGCAGACGTTCTTATCAAGAACGCATCGGCAATTGATTCTCTCCTTGGCAACATCGACGCAATCAAGAAGAACAATACAATTAAGAGCATTCTTGATTCTGTATTCGCTTCTATCGGTCTTGCAGGCAAGGACGACATCGTAGGTGCAATCTTCTACTTCCTCACAGAGCAGGCAACCGACAAGTTCTTTGACTACACCGACTTCAAGTATGACGACACTTATAAGTTCACTTGGGGCGATATGGACGAAGAGTTCTGCCGCAAACTTGCTCCGATGCTCGACGGTATGATTGGTTCTCTTCTCGAGGGCGGTCTTACAGGTCTTGTTGAAGAAAAGCTTTACACAGACGACATTGTAGCAAAACTCGCAACAGGTCTTTACGGTGCAGTTGAAGGCGTAAACATCAACGACAAGATTGGTTCGCTTACCAACCTTCTTAAGCAGACAGATATTGACTTCACAACATCAAACGTTGCAAATCTCCTTGTTAACGAGGACTACGGTCAGACATATCCTGCAGCTGCAAACGTAATTAAGAACGCAGGTTCATGGAAGAACGTTAAGGCAGAAAACCTTAAATTCGGTGTTAAGGACAGAGATTCGTTCCTGAACGCACTCGTTGCAGTTCTCCGTCCTATCTACGGCGTGCTTGACGTAATTCTTAACGACGCTTCGCTCAACCTGTTCAACCTTGTAAGCGTTCCGGGTTCGGACGGTTACACATCAACAATCGTTCCTCTTCTTGAGGCATTCGGTGTTTACAACATCAAGACTCAGTATCAGTACAGAGAAGATTCGTTCAAGGCTTACGATAATATCCTTCTCGACATCCTTAATCCTCTGTGGGATAAGGTAGAGGATATTCTCAATGCTCCTCTTCAGACTCTGATGAGCATTCTTCCTAACCTTTCACTCTTCTTTGCAAACGACGGTCTGCTTCAGATTGTAGACAACCTTCTTACCCCTGTATCAGAACTTCTCAAGGCTCTCAAGCCAATCGCTAACGTAAACGAGATTCTTGATGCAGCAGGACTTGACATTCCTAAACTTCTTAAGGATAAGGTTGGTCTGAGCGTATCCAAGTTTGACCTGTACGACCTTCCGGGCACACTCAAGCCGCTTGTTGGTGCAGATACAGTAGTTAACACAATCAACGCTATCATCGGCAGCATCAAGATTAAGGGTCAGCCGCTCGGTCTTGTACTTCCTGAAATCGACTGGTTCCAGCTTGCAAGCCACGGTAAGTTCATCCTTAACGGCACATCACAGGCTGCATGCCTCGGCAGCAGAATCTTTGTTGTAGCCGACGAGGACGAAACACTCATAGCACTTCTGAGATTCCTCATTAACACTGTAAACTACAAGGATAACTACGACAAGATAGTTAACCTCATCACCGGTCTTATCGGTAATGCAGACGAAAGTCTTGTAGGCACAATCAATCAGGTACTCGGATTGCTCAAGGGCGACGCTGATACAGTAATTGCAAACCTCGTTGACCTTCTTCAGTCAATCGCAGGCTAATAACTAAACAAAAAAATGGCCTCCTTCGGGAGGTCATTTTTTTGTTTACTTCAGACGGAAAGACTACTGTCTTAAGCTATCAGATATGCCGCTGTCAAAAAGTTCTTGTATATTAATCTGTTTTTTAGTATAATAATACTATGTTATCTCGGGCAAATCAAAACGGCTAACGGTTTGCTCACATGGTGGTGAAATAATGCTCGGAAAATATGTTAGGGTCAAGGTCGTTAAACCTATTGGCTCTGATGATGAAGCGGGCTACACCTATCCACTGAATTTCGGCACAGTTTACGGCAACGAAAAGCAGACTGCGTTTATAATGGGAATACATCACCCCGTGCGTAATTTTGACGGCAGGGTTATTGCTGTTATGAGCGATAAAAAGGCTAAAAGCTACATTTGGATAGTTGCACCAAAAAGCACTCGCTTCATTATTAATGATATAAAAGAATATATTAATTTAAAAAAGGACTTCCCCTCTTACCGCATTGAATGTCTGTACGAGAGCAGCTGCGGTGCTGTTGTATACAGAGATATAAGGGGCGAGGTCAGATTTTTGCTGATTAAAAACAACCGTTCGGCACACTGGGGATTCCCCAAAGGTCATATTGAACCCGGCGAAACAAAGCAGCAGACAGCATATCGTGAAGTGCTTGAAGAAACAGGAATTCATATAACTATTCACGACGGGTTTGAATGTGTTTCGAAGTACAAAATCAGGGATTTGATTGAAAAAACCGTGTCTATTTTTGTAGGCACAACCAAGGACACAAACACGTCCATTCAGGTTGAGGAAATTGAGGATTATATCTGGCTTACTTACGACAGGGCTATGAGTCTTCTTAAATTTGACAACGACAAAAATATTCTGTCGGCGGCATATAAGTTCCTTAATGAAAATAATTATATATAAAAAAGACGCTGCTTGCGTCATATCAGGAGATAATTATGCAAGAGGTTTGCAGACAGATAGCTGACTTTTTTATTGCACACGGCATTCCGCACTGGCTCGTGGTATTTGTCATTTCGCTATTCCCTATTTTAGAGTGCAGGCTCGGAATGTTTACCGCAATAGTTGTGCTTGGTATGAATCCGTTTGTCGGATTTGTTATCAGCTTTCTTGGCAACATACTGCCTATACCGTTTATATTGCTGCTTATTAATAAAATATTTGAGTGGCTCAAAAAAATTCCGCATATCAACAAGCCTATTATATGGCTTGAAGAAAAAACGCTGAAGAAAAAAGATAAGATTGATAAATACGGCATTTGGGGACTGCTGCTGTTTGTGGCAATCCCGCTGCCGGGCACAGGTGCGTGGACAGGTGCACTTCTGGCGTCGCTCCTGCATCTTGACCGCAAAAAGAGTTTTGGCGTTATTGCAATCGGCGTGTTTATCGCAGGTCTTATTATAACTATTCTATCACTCGTGGGAGTGGCAGTATTTAACTGATATGGACTCATTACAGAATTATCTGATTGAAATATGCTCGGCTTATCTCGAAAAGCGTCAGGTATCGCTGAGCGACGACGTGGACTACGACGGACTTTACCGCCTTGCAAACGCCCACAATCTGAGCGGAATTGTGTTTTGCGTAATCAATACTGCTCCCAACAGCAATATTGTGCCGAAAGAGGCGTTTAAACGCTTTGAAAACGACTTTTTAGAGGCAGTGGTGCGTTACGACTTCCAGAGCAGGCAAATCGCCGAAATTGACGCTCTGTGCAGCGGTGCGGGTATACGCCACATATTTTTCAAGGGTGCGGCAATACGTGATTTGTTCCCCGTTCCGGAGGCAAGAGCAATGGGCGACGCAGATATGCTGATATGCCTGCCCGACAGAAACAGAGTTAAAAACCTGCTGACCGATAACGGTTTTGTGTGCGAAAACTCAAACGGCAACGTTTACGATTACCGCAAGGACAGTCTTCTTTGCGAAGTTCATACAAAAATTATAAGCGGTAAAATCGGCGAATGCGACCTTGAAACCGCCTTTGAAGACGCAACTGCCCACGCCGTTTTTGACGGGGCGTGCGGTAAGCTTGATGACAATTACCACTTTGCATATCTTATTGCTCACATTGCACACCACTTCTGGTTTTACGGTGCGGGGGTAAAGCTGATTCTTGACCTTGCAGTTATGCTGAAAGCCAAGAGCATTGACATTGAAAAGGTTTTTGAATACTTAAAGCCCTGCAAGCTTGAAACTTTTGCAAAAATTATTCTTACCGTTACTTACAACTGGTTTGGCTGCGGACAGGCTTTTGACGTAGGCACAGACAGTGCCGAGGTTTTTCTGCTTTCGTACGGTGCGTTCGGTAATGCGGGCAGAAACAAATCCGCCGTCATAACCCGAAAAGAACTTGAGGACGGACACAGCGGAAGCGGGTTTGGCACAAAGCTGCGGCTTTTGTTCCCTTCCTATGCCAGAGTTAAAAACATTCCCTACATCCGTTTTATTGACGGCAGACCTTATCTGTTGCCTGCAGCGTGGGTTTACCGCATTTATTACAATTTGCGTTACCGCAGAAAGTTTGCCGCAGACGCCACAAAAAACATTGGCAGTGATGATACAAAAAAAGAGGCACAGCGTGAGCTTGCCTTCTTTGAGGAGATTGGATTATTATGACAGCATTTACAATTTTTATTCTTGCAGTTCTGGCAATTGCACTTGTTGCGTTTTGCACTTGGTTTTTTGCCTCAATTGCAGACGGCAAATGCCCTATGTGTGCCCTTAAACATATAGGAAGGGGCAAGCTGACTATCGACATTAAGAAGGAGCCGAATTACGAAAACAACGTATCCTCAACCCCGATTATGGGCTGGTCAAGCTGGAATCTTCTCAGAAATCACATCGACGAAGACGCTATCTATGGCACCGCAAAGGCTATGGTTGACAGCGGACTCGCCGAGGCGGGATACGAATATATCAACATCGACGACTGCTGGCAGAGTTCCATGCGTGACGAGGACGGCAAACTTCAGGCTGACCTTGAGGCGTTCCCGTCGGGAATTGAAGCTCTTTGCAAGCGTGTAAACGCACTGGGCCTTAAACTCGGTATATACTCGTCAAACGGTACTCTTACCTGCGAGGATATGCCCGCTTCCCTCGGCAACGAGGAACTCGACGCAAAGACTTTTGCTTCCTGGGGCATTGAGTATCTAAAGTACGACTTTTGCCACAATCAGATTATAACAGGCTCAACACCTATTATTGAGTTTGCCGATATAAGCAAACCGGGTGAAAGAAGCCAGATGAGACTCCGTCCCGACCACGCAAAATATACGGGCAGGGCAAAAACGGTAAAATGTACCGACCTTCCGAGCAAGCAGGGTATGGGATTTTTAAACCACGGTGCAGGCACTGCGTCATTTAACGTTGACGTTCCGTACGGCGGCGAATACATAATTACAATCCACTATCACAAAACCGCATACCACAAAAAGCAGTATATGCAAGTTGTTGTAAACGGCAGAGTTTATGAAGTTCACTTCCCGTCGGGATTTTCTATGTCGCACGACGCAAAGGTGCAGGCAGAAATCCGACTTGATTCGGGCGACAACAAAATCACGTTCCAGAACCCTGTTGTTACAATGGCGGACTCCTCTTATATCCAGTACAAGCGTATGGGCGAGGCACTTCAGAACGCTTCAAGGGGCTGGGCTGCGTACACGGGCAAGGAAGAAAAACCGATTACGTTTTCCATCTGCGAGTGGGGCTTTGCTCACCCGTGGAACTGGGGTCGCAAGGCAGGCAATATGTGGCGTACCACGATGGACATCACACCAAAGTGGTTCAGAATCAAGAGCATTTATAACAAGTCTGTTGAACTGTACCGCTATGCAAGTCCCGGTCACATCAATGACCCCGATATGCTTGAAGTCGGCAACGGCAAACTCACGCCCGACGAAAACCGTGCTCACTTTACGCTGTGGTGTATGATGGCGGCTCCGCTTGTTCTCGGCAACGATTTAAGGCGTCTTGCCGACGGTTCGTCAAAAAGCAGGTTTTTAATCGACACGCTCACAAACAAGAGCCTTATCCTGATTGACCAGGACCCGCTTGTTAAACCTGCAAAGAGGATTAAACGCTCCCCTGCTCTTGATATTCTTGCAAGACCGCTTGCAAACGGCGACACTGCAATCTGTTTCTTCAACAAATCTGCAAAAGAGCGTCCCGTAGAG
Organism: Oscillospiraceae bacterium; assembly: GCA_015065445.1. Taxonomy (GTDB): domain Bacteria; phylum Bacillota; class Clostridia; order Oscillospirales; family Acutalibacteraceae; genus Eubacterium_R. Next base: position 36,872 of record SVQF01000007.1, read on the forward strand.
TTTGATATAGACTCGCTCAGCGAGTACAAGTATCTGAATTTCAGACGTGCACCGGGTAATTACGAAATCCACGACCTGTGGACGGACGACAGAAACGCAGGCACAAAAATCACTGCGACTGTACCTAAACACGGCGTTGCAGTATTCAGAATTTCACAGTAAAAAAATCCCTTGATACCGTTGTATCAAGGGATTTATTATTTAATTATCCACGGCGATTATAATCCTCGCAAATAAAGTTCATAGCCTTGAACATCTTAGCGTAGTAGATGAACGGACCTACAATAATAAGTGAGCCGAGAACGTTCCAGAGCCAGAAATCAGATGCACCGAAACTGTAAGCAATACCCCTTCTGTTAAGTTCGTTGCCAAGTCTTTCGCTGAAGGTATGGAACCATATAATACCGTAAATACCGAGCGTAAGCGGTGCAATTATGAGTGCCATAAGAAGGTAGTTCATAGTCTTTTTGCCGTCGTAACGTGAAGCAACAACGTTAATATCGGATGATACGTTGCACATAACGACAAGACCGTAAATTCCAAATGTGATGAGTGAGAGTAAAAAATATTTAAGAAGGCTTCTGTCTGTCCTAAGCTGGGTTACAGGCATGGGATTTGCATACTGAGGTGGAGGCGTCTGCTGATATCCGCCCTGCTGTGGCGGTGCCTGATACGAAACCGTCTGGTCCTGCGGCGGCTGATAGTATTGCTGCTGAGGGGGCGTTTGCTGATAAACAGGCTGTGCCTGCTGTTGCGGCTGCTGATTTGAAGCACCGCTGTATGCGGGCTGCTTTGCTCCGCAGCTCACACAAAAATACGCATTCTGCGGAATAGGATTGCCGCAGTTTACACATTTTGCCATATTCTGATTTTCCATTATTCTTCTCCTTTTTCATTACTTTTTCATCAAAAGTATATCATACTGTGAAAAACGTGTCAACAAACTGTAATATGTTTATTTTTAATATACGCTCTAAAAAGTGTTGCATTAGAAAAAATATAAGTATATAATATAACCGATTATAATTTACGGAAGTGTACATATGAATAAATTTATGGACAAGGACTTTTTGCTTGACACCAAAAGTGCAAAAAAGCTTTTTCACGACTATGCCGAAAAGATGCCGATTTGCGACTATCACTGTCATCTGAGTCCCGAGGAGATTTACAAAAACGAGCAACCAAGCGATATTTCACAGCTTTGGCTTTCGGGCGACCACTACAAATGGCGTGCAATGCGTTCGTACGGCATTGACGAAAAGTACTGCACGGGCGACGCCACGCCTAAAGAGAAGTTCCTCAAATTCGGTGAGGCACTCGGATGGTGCATCGGCAATCCGCTTTATCACTGGGCTCATATTGAGCTTCAGCGTTACTTTGGTATTGACACTCCGCTGAGCGAAAAGACTGCCGAGGACATCTACGAAAGAGCAAACAAGGCAATTGCCGAAGGCGACTTCCGTCCGCAGAGTCTTATCACAAAATCAAATGTTAAGGTTGTCTGCACTACCGACGACCCGATTGACAGCCTTGAATACCACAAAAAACTCGCCGAAGTCCCTGGGTTTGACTGCAAAGTTCTCCCCTCTTTCCGTCCGGACAAGGCACTGAACATCAACCTTGACGGTTTTGCCGACTACATCAAAGCACTCGGTAATGTTTCAAAGATTGAAATAAAGTGCGTTGATGACGTTATAGCCGCTCTGCAAAAGCGTGCGGACTACTTCGGTGAAGTCGGCTGCAGAGTTTCGGACCAGGCATTTGACTATGTGCCATTTGCTAAGGCTGACAAAAACGAACTCGACAAAATATTTAGCAAGGCAATGAAGGGTGAACGCCCGAATCAAAACGACACCGACAAATACAGAACCGCCGTAATGCTTGCACTCGGCAAAAAGTATGCCGAACTCGGCTGGGCTATGGAAATACACATAGGTGCAATGCGTAACAACAACACCGCTATGTTTAACAAGTTAGGTGCTGACACAGGATTTGACAGCGTTGGCGACTGCGAAATTGCAAAGCCGCTTTCACGTTTTCTGGACGCACTTAATATCGAAGGCAATCTGCCAAAAACGATACTCTTTAACCTCAATTACAAGGACAACACCGTGCTTGCCACAATGCTCGGCAACTTCCAGAGCAGCGAGGCAGCGGGCAAAATCCAGTTTGGCCCTGCGTGGTGGTTTCTTGACACTATGGACGGTATGACAAATCAGATGAAGTCGCTCGGCAACCTCGGAGTTCTCGGCAAGTTTGTGGGAATGGAAACCGACAGCCGCTCATTTACTTCGTACGGCAGGCACGAATACTTCCGCCGTATTATGTGCCGTCTGCTTGGCAGATGGGTTGAGGACGGCTGGTACGCCGACGATGACGAAATGCTTAAACAGATTGTTGAAGGCATTTGCTATAATAATGCTATTGAATATTTTAAGTTTTAACGGAGGAATAAAATGAATCTTAATTTAAGACCTAAGGAAGAATGTACTTTTGACGAGATTTCGCTCGGCGAAATTATGCTTCGTCTTGACCCCGGTGAAGGCAGAATCAAAACCGCACGCTCGTTCAGAGCGTGGGAAGGCGGCGGCGAATACAACGTTGCCCGTGGACTTCGCCGTTGTTTTGGGCTTAAAACAGGCGTTGTAACCGCATTTGCCGAAAACGAAATCGGTTATCTTATGGAGGATTTAATCCTTCAGGGCGGCGTTGACACAAGCCTTATAAAGTGGGTACCGTACGACGGTATTGGCAGAACCGTAAGAAACGGCATTAACTTCACCGAACGTGGTTTTGGTATACGTGGTGCTGTTGGTGCGTCTGACAGAGGCAACACAGCCGCTTCACAGCTTAAGCCCGAGGATATTGACTGGGATTATACTTTCGGTACTCTCGGCGTTCGCTGGCTGCACACAGGCGGTATATACGCCGCACTCTCCGAAACTGCTGCTGAGACAACTATCGCCGCAGTTAAGAAGGCTAAAGAATACGGCACAATTGTTTCGTACGACCTCAACTACCGCCCGTCACTCTGGAAGGATATCGGCGGTCAGGCAAAAGCACAGGAGGTTAACCGTGAAATCGCAAAATACGTTGACGTTATGATTGGTAACGAAGAGGACTTTACCGCTTCGCTCGGCTTTGAGGTTGAGGGCAACGACGCCGACCTTAAAGAACTCAATATGGACGGCTACTACAAGATGATTGAAACCGTTACAAAGGCTTACCCTAACTTCAAGGTTATTGCTACAACCCTGCGTACTGTTAAAACCGCAACTGTTAACGACTGGAAAGCAATCTGCTGGGCTGACGGTAAAATCTACAACTCGCTCGAATACCCCGGACTCGAAATTCTTGACCGTGTGGGCGGCGGCGACAGTTTTGCAAGCGGACTTATCTACGGTCTTATGACGTACGGGGACGCACAGAAGGCTGTTAACTACGGCGTCGTTCACGGTGCTCTCGCTATGACCACGCCCGGCGACACGTCAATGGCGTCGCTCAAGGAAGTTGAGGCTAAAGTAAACGGTGCAGGAGCACGAGTACAAAGATAATTTTTTATAAATAATTAAGGAGCAAAATAATGAGTAACAAGATTGAAACGCTTTCAAAAATTCAGGAGGTGGGCATTGTTGCAGTTGTGCGTGCCACCTCAATTGAGCAAGCTGAAAAAATCACCGACGCTTGTATTGCAGGCGGCGTTGCCGCTATTGAACTTACATTCACAGTGCCGCACGCAGACAAACTTATTGAGGCAATGCGTGCTAAGTATAACAGCGGCGAAATCATTATCGGTGCAGGCACGGTTATGGACGCTGCAACCGCAAGAATAGCAATTCTTGCAGGTGCAGAATACGTTGTTGCACCGTACTTTGACCCCGAAACTGTTAAGTGTTGCAACCGCTACGGAATTCCTTCCATGCCGGGTATTTACACTCCTACCGAGGCTGTGCAGGCTATGGAATGCGGTGCAGATGTGCTTAAAGTATTCCCGGGCGACCTTGCGGGCCCGAGATTTATCAAGGACATCCACGGTCCAATCCCGCACGCAGTAATGATGCCGTCTGGCGGCGTTGACGTTGACAACGTTAAAGACTGGATTAAAGCAGGTGCAATCGCAGTTGGTGCAGGCTCATCGCTCACTGCAGGTGCTAAAACAGGCGAGTACGAAAAGATTACCGAAACAGGAAAAATCTTTGTTCAGCGTATTAAGGAAGCAAGAGCTGAAATGGCAAAATAATAACGCAAAATCAAAACGGACAGTTCAAACGAACTGTCCGTTTTGTTTGTTATAATATTGCGTACTGCATCCAAATAAACTTTCAAGCGTAATTCAGACAGTAATGCAGCACGGTGAAAAAAGATGCCGTTCAGACGCCTGAGTATGCATTGAATCCGCCGTCAACGGGAATATTTACACCGGTAATGAAACCGCTGTACGCCTCGTCACAGAGAAAAAGAAGAGTGCCGTCAAGCTCTTCGGGCTTGCCAAAACGGTTCATAGGGGTAGCGGCAAGGATTTTGCCGGTACGCTCGGTTGGAGAGCCGTCGGGGTTCCAGAGAAGAGTGGCGTTCTGCTTTGTTGAGAAGAAACCGGGGGCTATGGCGTTGACACGGATGCCCATGGGGGCAAAGTGAACTGCCATCCACTCGGTAAAGTTCTTAACTGCCGCTTTTGCTGCTGAGTAAGCAGGGATGCGGGTAAGCGGACGAAAGGCATTCATTGAGGTTACCATAACGATGCAGGTGTTGTCTTTTTCAACCATATCACGGGCAAAGACCTGGGTAGGAATAAGAGTGCCGAGAAAGTTTAGATTGAATACAAAACTGATACCTGCAGGGTCCAGGTCAAAAAACGTCTTGATATTTTCGTCTTTCTGAACAAGGTCGATTTTTTCAAGGGTATCTTTGGTGGTGGTACCCTTGGGGTTGTTGCCGCCTGCACCGTTTAAAAGGATGTCGCAGGTGCCGAGTTTTTCGTTGATAATATTGCGGGCGTTCTGCATTGATTCAAGTTCAAGCACGTTGCAGCCTACTGCAATAGCACAGCCGCCGTCAGCATTGATTTCGTCAGCACATTTTTGAGCAGCCTCTTCGTTAAGGTCGAGAACTGCAACTTTGCACCCCTGCTTTGCAAGGGTTTTTGCAAACGCACCGCAGAGTACTCCGCCGCCGCCTGTAACAACGGCGACTCTGCCCTTTAAATTTTCGTGAGTCATATACTATTCCTTTCTGCTCTTTTCAACAGCTTCCCATAAGCCGTTGAGATAGCACACACCGAGTGCTCTGTCGTAAAGTCCGTAGCCCGGACGTGCAACCTCGCCCCAAATCATTCTGCCGTGGTCGGGACGGATGTAGCCGTCAAAACCTTCTTCCTGAAGTGCCTTGACAATTTTGTACATATCGAGCGAGCCTGCGGCACTTTCGTGTGCTGTTTCGTTAAACCACTGTTCGTTGTGCTGAACGTTACGAAGGTGAGCAAAATAAATTCTGTCTTTTGCGGTGTGGATAATGTCCACCATATCGTTGTCGGGGCTTGCACCGAGCGAGCCTGTGCAAAGCGTGATACCGTTGTA